>CAYTIZ010000057.1:0-11567 GCA_964437885.1 uncultured Enterobacteriaceae bacterium | reverse complement strand
CCCTGATATTAATCAAATGGCACTACTGTGAAAGTTAACGGGACAGCAGTGATATAGTATCTGAATTTTATTTAGTTGAAACTGGACTAAGCCAATTAATTTCAATCGCTGTCGCTTCGCCAAGTACAACTTGTTTTAGCTTTCTAGGCTGTTCGGCCTTATTCTCACTAATCGCTATTCGCCCTGCCATAATCTCGGCTTTCTTTTGTGGAAACAATGGATCTTGATGCGAGTCTGCATAACCGATCGGATATAGAGGTTGATTCGTTGCAGGATCATATTTATCGATGCCACCTACAGTATGTAGTATCTCATGCGTGATAATGACATGGTTTTCTTTTTTCATTTTCTTACTGGCAAAAGCATTTACAACACCGATAAGACCTTTTTGTAATCCCAGCGAGTGGGCAACAGTTGAAGTTTGACCAGGATCGAAATACAACACAAAAATTTGTACATCTTCCGGATAGGGATAATTATCATTTTTCCAAGCCCAGTAACGTAACTTCAGACTCCAAAACATAATAGATAATGTTGAACCGCCACGCGGTGGTATTGGTGGTTTTTCTTTTAACTCTCCGACAAACGAAATATCCACTGGTTTCTTCAACGCCAGCTCATATTTTATTGCTTCGCGAATAAAAAAATTCTCGATGCCGTCGAAACTATTTCGATTAAGTTTATTGATGTAATTCTGGCTTGCATTACTCGCATCGCCATTGATCGCATACACAGTAACATTTAGGGATTGATCCCAATCTGTCGTTCTTGCCTTATTTAACCAGGTACCGACAGCCACCATTAACAAGATGTATAAAAGCATAAGTACTCTTATATTTTTGAACATGCTGTCAAATGTCCTTGTATGATTTATTTCAGATAATCATTCAATAACAAATTAATACTGTAACGTACGCCAAAACCAATTGTATCTGTTGGAATATGCGCCAAACCACCTTTCTTGTTACTACTGGATAAATCCATATGCACCCATGGCGTATCATTCTTCACAAAACGTTGCAGAAAGCGTGAAGCAAGAATATGGTCGACGCCGCTTTCCTGTGAACATTGCTTTACATCGGCAATATCACTTTTAATCATATCATCAAAATCTTCATCTAGTGGAAATGGCCAAACACGTTCACCGGAATCTTCACCGGCTTTGATTAAATCTGCATGCCATTCTTTCTTATTAGTAAACACTCCGCTATAAGAAGTACCAATTGAATACATGCAACCACCAGTTAAAGTTGCATAGTCCAGTATTAATGCCGGTTTTTCTTTTGATGCCAATGCCAGAGTATCCGCTAGTACCATGCGTCCTTCAGCATCAGTATGAACAACTTCGATCGTTGTTCCATCGGAAGCGGTAATCACATCATTCGGTTTATAAGCCTTGGGGCCGATATGATTCATTGCCAACGCCATCCAACATTCAACTGGACGATTAAAATTGAGTTTACTTAAAGCAAGCAAGGTTCCAAGTGCAACGGCACTGCCTTGCATATCTTCATGCATACCAAACATATAGTTTGCCGGCTTAAGATTGGTACCACCGGTGTCATAACAAATTCCCTTTCCAATCAAAAATATTTTTTTGCCTACAGGACGTAGGTAAGGGGCGTGAGCAGGAGCTTTGCCTCTTGTTGTTCTTTTTGGTGTATAGCGTAAACGAACAATACCAGCATCCGCTTTGGGGCTACCTTGCGAAACGGCAAGAAACGCACCGGCCTTTTTCTTTTTTAATGTTGCTTCATTATAAAATTCCAACTTCCATTTGTTTTCGCGTGCAACTTCTTTTATTTTTTTCAGGTATTCCGTCGGCGTCAATTTGTTCGACGGCAGCATACTCAAGCTTCGTGTTAAGGCATTACCTTCCGCAATGGCAAAGCTTTGTTTGAAACCATGTCTGGCACGGACACCAAACAAAGATAACTTTGTTAAATGTGATGCTGTTTTTTTATCGCTTTTGAATGTTGGCATCGTTGCTGATGCGGCAAGAGTTGCCGAAATTAATGCCTCAGCAATTCTCTCTGACTCTGTTTCATTAAAACCACTTACAACTAATCCCAGTTGCACTGGATTACTTGATGAATGCGCAGCCACCATCTTTCTTGCCAACGTTAACAAATCAAAACTATTGATCGTTGATTCAATGGCTGCAAAGGTGACATGACTTGAATTATCATTTGGTAAATCAATAATCACGGGGCTGCTATCCGCTTTCTTTAAATTCAGCTGCTTACGGCGATTAAGTAACTGTGTTTGATATGGAAATCTGCTTTCTTTGTTTATGGTTTTTTCCAGTGGAAGTGCAAAAATCATCAGCCAGTTCGCAATGGCATTTATATTTTGCTTGGTTGGTATTGAGATCTTTTGTTGTAACTTAATATTCATATTGCACATATTCCTTAACAATTTCTTATTCTTGATATATTTGGTATCCAAAATGCATAGGTAAAAGGATACTTTTACCCAAAAAAAAACTAAACTATTAGATAGAGTAAAAGTAAGATAAGGATCATACCAGTTTGTTTAAATAGACGCGGCTTATTCTAATTAATAACGAAAGGATACTGGTTTTATGTCAGAACAAGAAAAAGACATCGACCCACAAGAAACGCAGGAATGGCTGGAAGCACTGGAGTCCATTCTCGAGCGCGAAGGTGCAGAACGAGGGCACTATATCCTCGAACAACTTATAGCCAAGGCACGAAAATCTGGTGCTTATCTGCCCTATTCCGCCACTACGGCTTACCTCAATACGATCCCACCTTCAAAGGAAGAAAAATCACCTGGTGATCCCGGAGTGGAATGGCGAATTCGATCTCTGGTGAGATGGAATGCAATGGCGATGGTGGTAAAAGCAAATCGAAAAAGTAGTGAGCTCGGTGGTCATATTGCCAGCTTTGCTTCTTCTGCAACCTTATACGATGTAGGCTACAATCATTTCTTCCATGCCCCCGATGAAAATCATGGTGGCGATTTATTGTTTGTACAAGGTCACTGTGCACCGGGAGTTTACGCGCGTGCCTTTATGGCCGGCCGCATAAGTGAGGAACAATTAAATCATTTTAGGCAAGAAGTAGACGGTAAGGGTTTATCATCTTATCCGCATCCCTGGTTAATGCCAGATAACTGGCAATTCCCAACCGTATCAATGGGACTCGGCCCATTGATGGCGATCTATCAAGCACGCTTCATGCGCTATATGGAAAATCGCGGACTATCAAAAGATACCAATCGTAAAGTCTGGGCATTTTTAGGTGATGGAGAAACCGATGAACCCGAATCAAAAGGCGCTATCGATCTAGCCGCTCGTGAAAATCTCGATAACTTGATCTTTGTTATCAATTGTAATTTACAACGCCTCGATGGACCAGTACGTGGTAATAGCAAGATCATTCAAGAACTGGAAGGCACGTTTCGTGGTGCGGGTTGGAATGTTATTAAAGTAATCTGGGGGTCGTATTGGGATCCATTGATTGCACGAGATACCACAGGTCTCTTATATAAACGCATGGAGGAATGTGTCGATGGTGAATACCAGGCATATAAAGCAAAGGATGGCGCTTATGTCCGTGAACATTTTTTTGGTAAGTATCCCGAACTTAAGGAAATGGTTTCTAATATGTCGGATGATGATATCTGGCGCTTGAACCGTGGTGGGCATGACCCACACAAAGTTTATGCTGCCTATGCGGCGGCGATGAAACATACAGGTCAACCGACTGTGATACTGGCAAAAACAGTAAAAGGATATGGTATGGGTGAAGCCGGTGAAGGACAAAATATCACCCATCAACAAAAGAAGATGGGGGAAGCTGCACTCAAGGCATTTCGTGATCGTTTTAATATTCCCATTACGGATGAAGAAATAAACGATGCACCATTTTATAAACCTGCCGAGGACAGCGAAGAAGCGCAATACATGAAAGCGCGCCGTAAAGAACTTGGTGGTTACTTTTTTGATAAACAAAAAACAGCACCAAAGCTTGAGATACCTGATATTAGTCTTCATCAAAAATTACTCGATGGTACCGGTGAACGGGAAATCTCTACTACCATGGTGTTTGTCAGAATGCTGAATGCTTTAATGAAAGATAAACAACTCGGCAAGCATATTGTTCCTATTGTGCCGGACGAAGCACGTACCTTTGGTATGGAAGGGATGTTTCGCCAATATGGTATCTATTCTGCGGTAGGACAACTTTATGAACCCATGGATTCGGACCAAGTCATGTACTACCGCGAAGACATCAAGGGTCAGATTCTTGAAGAAGGGATTAACGAAGCCGGTGCCTATTCCTCGTGGATAGCGGCAGCGACATCGTATCGTAATCACGGTATTCAAATGATCCCTTTTTATATCTATTACTCCATGTTTGGTTTCCAACGTATTGGTGATCTGGCCTGGGCATCGGGTGATATGCGTTCACGTGGTTTTCTTCTGGGTGGTACTGCAGGCAGAACTACTCTTGCAGGCGAAGGTTTGCAACATCAAGATGGACATGGACATATACTCGCATCAACGATTCCAAACTGTATTTCCTATGATCCGACTTTTGCTTATGAACTAGTTGTGATCATTCAGAATGGTTTGAAACGAATGTTTCAGGACAATGAAGATATCTTTTATTACCTCGCAGTGATGAATGAAAATTATCAACATCCACCCATGCCTGAAGGTGTTGAGGAAGACATACTCAAGGGAATGTATCTCCTTAAAAAAGGAAGTCGTAAAAAACTTAAAGTACGTCTGCTTGGTTCTGGCACGATATTACGTGAAGTCATCGCCGCAGCTGAATTACTTGAGAATGATTTTGGCGTTGCGGCAGAGATATGGAGCGCCACCAGTTTTAATGAACTGAGACGAGAAGGACTTGATATAAAAAGATGGAATGGTCTACACCCCGATAAAAAACCGAAAGATACTTACGTCGAGTCATTATTGAAGGGAGCAGATTCACCTGTAATTGCCGCAACAGATTATATGAAGATCTACGCTGATCAAATCAGAGAATTTATTTCTGCACCCTATACTGTATTGGGAACGGATGGATATGGGCGCAGTGATACCCGCGCTCAATTACGTAAGCATTTTGAAGTTAATCGATATTACATTACAGTTACCGCACTTAATTCATTAAAAGAAGAAGGCAAAGTCCCTGCATCCAAAGTAAAAGAAGCGATTAAGAAATACGGCATTGACCCAGATAAACCGAATCCCTTGTATGTGTAATGTGCACTTGAAATTGCTCGGCAACATGTTCTGGACGTTATCTGCCACCTACATCCATGTAGGCATCCTGCATCGCCTAAAGCGCCTACTGTTGGTGCAAGTATTTCCGCCTGTCGCTACAGACTCCTGTCCTCTCGCGACACTTGTGCTTCCTTGCACATCGTCCATGGCGGTCAAGTGTGAAAAGAAAAATTAATAAATAAGGTAAGCATAATTTTGTCAAAAGAAAAAGAAATACTGTTGCCCGATATAGGTGATTTCGATACTGTCGATGTAATCGAAATTCCGATTAGTGTTGGCGATACAATTAATGCAGAAGAGACGATTATCACTCTTGAAAGTGATAAGGCCACTATGGATATTCCTTCACCCTCCTCTGGCACGATAAAAAAGCTGTTGGTCAATGTCGGAGATAAAATTACTGAAGGCGCACCCATAGCCCTGATTGAAGAAAATACGACAAGTGAAACAAAAGAAGATTTGCAAGAAGCAATAAAAGCCGATGAAGACTTTGAACCTGAAGAGACACCTCAGGAAAAACCTGAACCTGTAGCCCCAATTAGAGAACCCCGCCCTGCACCAAATACACCCAACAGCGCGCAGACTGTTGGCACAAGTAATTCTGCAAAAGCACATGCCAGCCCTTCTATAAGACGTTTTGCACGTGAGCTAGGTGTTGATTTAGGACTGGTTTATGGTTCGGCAGCCAAAGGTCGAATTTTAAAAGAGGATGTAAAAGCATTTACCAAAAGCATTATGTCCGGTGAGAAACTGACAAATAAAGGCGCGTTTGCTATACCCGAAATTCCACCCGTTGATTTTTCAAAGTTTGGTGAGATTGAACAAAAGCCGTTAAGTCGTATTCGTCGTCTTACCGGACAAAGTCTGCATAGAAGCTGGATAACCGTACCGCATGTTACGCAATTGGATGAAGCTGATATTACTGAACTTGAGACCTTTAGAAAATCCAGACTAGAATCGGCTAAAGCAGAAGGTGTAAAATTAACGCTGGTTACATTCCTGATAAAAGCCGCCGTTGTCGCCTTGCAAAAATTCCCGGAATTTAATTCTTCGATTGATCCCAGCGGTGACAATTTAATTATTAAAAAATATTTTAATATTGGTGTTGCTGTCAATACTGAGAATGGTTTGGTCGTCCCTGTTATTCGTGATGTTGATAAAAAAGGCCTGTTTGATATTGCTCGTGAAATCACAGACTTGAGCAACAAGGCAAGAGAAGGAAAAATTTCTCCAAAAGATTTGCAAGGCGGATGTTTTACCATTTCAAGTCTGGGTGGTATCGGTGGTTTACATTTTACACCTATCGTTAACACGCCTGAAGTTGCAATACTCGGAGTATCACGAGCAACAATGAAACCTGTTTATGAAAATGATGAATTTGTACCACGTTTAATCATGCCTTTTGCTTTATCATATGATCACCGTGTTATTGATGGTGTTGCGGGGGCACAGTTTACCCAATTTCTCAATACCATCCTGACAGACATACGCCATATTCTTCTTTAACTCTTTTTATTACACTGGATATTACAATTGATTAAAGACATTAATGTTCCTGATATAGGTGATTTCGATACTGTCGAAATTATTGAAGTTCTGGTTTCGCCAGGTGACACTGTAGAAAAAGAACAGTCTCTTATTACGCTGGAAAGTGATAAATCCACTATGGAGATCCCTTCACCTGAAGCGGGGATCGTTAAAGAAATTTCTGTTAGCGTTGGACAAAAGATATCGCAAAATGAATTAATTCTGAAGATTGAAGTCGGTAATGAATCAAAACCAACAGAAAACAAATCCGAAGAAATAAATTCCACCAAAGAGAACGAATCTTCTTCTGTTGTTAAAGGTGAACATCACGCACAAGTTGTTGTTTTAGGTGCTGGCCCCGGTGGTTATACCGCTGCTTTTCGTGCTGCAGATTTGGGATTAAAGACAATATTAATAGAGCGTTATTCTTCTATTGGTGGCGTTTGCCTTAATGTTGGTTGTATTCCTTCGAAAGCACTGCTTCATATTGGTAAAGTTATTTCCGAAGTCGGAGAATTAAAAGAACACGGTATTGATCTTGGATCGACACTACCTGATCCGAAACCGGTACGTAGCTGGACTGAGTCGATTATTAATAAGCTCACCTCCGGTTTGAAAGCCATGGCAAAGCAGCGCAAAGTAGAAATAATACACGGCGTTGGAAAATTTACTTCTGCGAATTCTATCGAAATAGAAGATAACGGTAAAACAACAACGATTACTTTTGATTCAGCCATTATTGCTGCCGGTTCACAAGCAACAAAATTACCCAGCTTGCCTGATGATCCACGTATTATGGATTCTACCGAGGCTTTATTGCTTGAAAAAATTCCAACGCGCATGCTTGTTATTGGTGGCGGTATTATTGGTCTGGAAATGGCAACCGTTTATGCGTCATTAGGATGCAAGGTTACTATTGTAGAGATGTTAGATAGTCTCATTGCTGGGTGCGATAAAGATATTGTTCGTCCTTTACAAAAACGAATTAAAAAGATCTACGAGAATATATATTTAAAAACGGCAGTGACCTCAGTTAAAGCAATGAAAAATGGTCTCGAAGTTTGTTTCGACGGAAAAGATGCACTGGATAAAGATAAGTTTGATGCAATATTAGTTGCCGTTGGCCGACAACCCAATGGTAAAAAAATTAATGCGGATAAAGCCGGTGTTAACGTTGATGAACGTGGTTTTATTTCAGTGGATGATCAACAACGTACCAATGTGCCAAATATTTTTGCTATTGGTGACATCGTTGGCCAACCAATGCTAGCACATAAAGCAACGCATGAAGGCAAGATAGCTGCTGAAGTTATTGCCGGACATAAAGTCAGTTTTGATAACAGGCTTATTCCATCCGTTGCCTACACTGATCCTGAAATAGCCTGGGTTGGTTTATCCGAAACTGAAGCTAAAGAAAAAGGGATTGAATACGGTAAAGGTGTTTTTCCCTGGGCTGCAAGCGGCCGTTCACTATCATTAGGTCGTGATGAAGGACTTACTAAAATTTTATTTGATAAGGAATCAAACCGTATTATAGGTGCGGCCATTGTCGGTCCTAATGCCGGTGATTTAATAGCTGAGTGTACATTAGCAATTGAAATGGGGTGCGATGCTGAAGATATTGGTTTGACCATACATCCACATCCAACACTTTCTGAAACCATCGCCATGGCCGCTGAAGTATTTGAAGGAACAATTACTGATCTTTATATCCCAAAAAAGAAATAAGCTACAGAGAACACAGAGATAGAAAATTATATTTTATAAAAACAAAATAAACATTTTCAAATTATTACAAAAATTCATTAAAAATCTCATTCCCTCTATCTCTGTGGCAAAATATTAACAACCCTAACGATGACTTTCTTTTAATAACAACACATAACTTAAACTTATGATAAGTCTTAACTATACTGAGTATGGTCAGGGACGCCCTGTTATTATCCTGCATGGTCTATTCGGATCTGCTCGCAATTGGCAAGGTATCGCCAAATCATTAGCAGAAAATAATCATATCATTACTCCTGATCTGCGTAATCATGGTCAATCTCCTCATGTCGATAATATGTCTTATGAGGAAATGGCGGCCGACGTGATTTCCCTTGCCGATAAATTAAAACTGAATGATATTATTCTTGTCGGCCATAGCATGGGCGGCAAAGTTGCAATGACCGCAGCCTTACAAAATTCGGCTCGTTTTTCCGCTTTAATTGTTGCTGATATTGCACCTGTTAATTACAGTCACGGTTTTGAATCTTTGGCTTATGCGATGAAATCTCTGGATTTAAAAACATTAAAAAACCGTAATGATGCTGAAACTGAATTGGCGAAAACAACTAATGAAGCTGGCATCGTACAATTCATCTTACAAAACCTGATGCGTACAGATAACAATTTTTATTGGCGAATTAATCTTGAACAAATTTCTACCAGCCTGAGCTCAATAAGCGAATTTCCAGAGTCATTAAACAACATATCTTCTCGCTTACCCACTTTATTTCTGGGAGGGGCTGAGTCTAAATATCTTCTCAGTATTTATAATCCTGCGATATATCAATATTTCCCAGCAGCCGAAATCACCATGATTGAAGGTGCTGGACACTGGTTACATGCAGAAAAACCGAGTGAATTCCTGAAAGAAGTAAAAACCTTCATTAATTATGTATAAATCTTGATACTTCCTCGTTAAAAGCTAGAATGTGCCAACTTTTTGAGATTGAAATTAAACAATGAATAAGAAAGAAATTAATAAAGTCGTCTTAGCCTATTCAGGTGGACTGGATACATCCGTCATTCTCACTTGGTTAAAAGATACTTACGATTGCGAAGTAGTTACTTTTACTGCTGATATTGGTCAGGGTGAAGAAGTCGAACCGGCACGAGCTAAAGCTGAACAAATGGGCGTCAAAGAGATCTTTATTGAAGACCTGACAGAAGAATACGTCCGCGATTTTGTCTTTCCTATGTTTCGTGCAAATACCATATATGAAGGTGAATATTTATTAGGAACTTCAATTGCCAGACCTTTAATCGCAAAACGTCTGGTTGAAATTGCCAACGAAACAAATGCTGATGCAATCTCCCATGGCGCAACAGGGAAAGGTAATGATCAAGTTCGATTTGAATTAGGTGCATACGCCTTAAAACCTGATGTTCATGTCATTGCTCCATGGCGCGAGTGGGATTTGAATTCGCGTGAAAAATTATTAGCCTACGCTGAGCAAAGAGGTATTCCTGTCGAAGCAAAACGTAAAGGTGGCTCTCCCTATTCTATGGATGCCAATCTATTACATATTTCTTATGAAGGTGGCGAACTGGAAGACCCATGGTGTGAACCTGAGGAATCTATGTGGCGATGGACTGTTTCTCTAGAGAAAGCACCTGATGAAGCGGAATACATCGAACTGGAATTTAAATCAGGCGATCCGGTTGCTTTAAATGGCAAGAAATTATCAGCGTCTGAACTTCTTGCTAGCCTTAATAAGTTTGGTGGAAAACATGGTATTGGTCGTGATGACATTGTTGAGAATCGTTATGTCGGCATGAAGTCACGTGGTTGTTATGAAACGCCCGGAGGAACTATTCTTCTCAAAGCTCATCGTGCTATGGAATCGTTAACGCTTGACCGCGAAGTCATGCATTTAAAGGATGAACTAATGCCGAAATACGCCACACTTATTTATAATGGTTATTGGTGGAGCCCGGAAAGAGAAGCACTACAAACACTAATTGATAACACACAAAAATCAGTTAATGGCATTGTTCGTCTAAAACTTTTTAAAGGCAACACCACTGTTGTTGGCAGAAAGTCTGATACAGATAGTCTCTTTGATGAAACAATCGCAACTTTTGAAGATGATGCTGGTGCATACGATCAAAAAGATGCAGATGGTTTCATTAAGCTCAATGCACTGCGCTTAAAAATTCAAGCCAGGAAAAAATAATATCTATAGCTGGAGTTTAGCTAAGAGATTGAATGCTCGCTTTTAAGATACCCTTGTCTATTCCTAGATAGGGGTATTTTTTTCACGGGGTTAATTATTGCTGGCTGCTTTCAGCTAGTGACGCATATAGACGATAAACTCTATAACCCCATTAAGATTTATTATGTCATCATAATAACTGCTAAAGACAAGAAATATATTAGTGTGGCACATAAAGAAACTTTGACCACCAATATTTTAATTCCAACAGGCAATGAGCCAAAAGATAATACAGTACCAAAACCACTGACTATCCATCTATATAATATCTCATGCAACTTGAAGACGCCCCCAGGAGCTGTAATTGATAAAAGATTGGAGAATTCGTTGCTAAGAAATAATGTCGCATATGCACAGCCAACCAACACTATCGACCACGATAAGATTGCTGTTACTAATGCTAGTGGAGGTAATGTTTTTTTAGAAAATTCATTTTCTTAAACTATACGTAAAGTAACTATATGGCTGCTTTTGGTCGGCAATAGTATATATTTATTGTCACGTATAATAAAACTGTATCAATATTGAGACAGTTTATTTTTAATAACTTTAATTTCATTTTTATGTGACTCCTTTCACATAGAAACAAAGTTTATCTCTTGCACTGTGAACAGTGTCACAACCTATCTGTATATAAATCTCTATATTCATACCTATACTTTCATACACATAATATGACAATTATAAAACACGGTATATAGAGGGATAGTGAAGTGATAACCGCAAATATTTATAACGAAAATACAAAAACAAAAAATTCAACAGGAATACTGGATGTTGATTATATTGAACAA
>CAYTIZ010000056.1:11154-11569 GCA_964437885.1 uncultured Enterobacteriaceae bacterium | reverse complement strand
CAACAGTTTTTTACAGAATAAAAGACCTTTGCACGATTGTTCTTTTATCCTCTGGCGTCGTCGCCTAAAGCGCCTACTGTTGGTGCAGGAGCAAAAAACTGCCCGTTCGCTTTTGCCTAGCCAAAGAACAAAAGCCCTGCTCATGCAAAGGTCTTTTTTTATAGATTAACTGTCTTTTTCTTTTCGCTTTTTCTTTACGCGGTTTACCGCTGCAGCGATCTCTTCCCGCTTTCTCTTCATAGCCGATTCATCATCGGCCTTTTCAACAATGACTGATTGTTTAATGTGTTTATCTTTTTTCTGCTGTTCAAGCCGAGCCTGCTTATGCAAATAACGCTTTTTGTGCTGTTCCGCTTCAAGTTGTTTACGTCGCTTATTCCAGATATTACTTTTTGCCTGACGAAATTCATCGACT
>CAYTIZ010000056.1:0-11128 GCA_964437885.1 uncultured Enterobacteriaceae bacterium | reverse complement strand
ACAACCGCATTCGATACAATCAAACAAATGATAATCCTGCAATCGATCAGGGTTAAGTTCTTTTACATGCCAATGTAATTGTTGTGGTTGCAGATTAACAGGACAGACTGGTGCACATTCATCACAACGAATACAAGCTGTTTCTCCTAAGTTTGATGCTTGAAATTCAGAAGCTGCAGCCAATAAACAATTTGTCGTTTTAATTAAGGGAACATGATCTCCATGCAAACGGAACCCCATCATCGGACCGCCCATAATTAAATATTCAAAATTATCGTTATAACCACCACATTGCTCGATGATTTCATTGATTGGCGTTCCAAGTAAAACCTCAAGATTACACGCCTGATTCATGCCGGGGCCAGTTACTGTAACGATGCGGCTGATTAAAGGTTCATCATCAATAACCGCTTTTTTGACTGCAACTGCAGTACCAACATTATAACAAACAACTCCAACATCTACCGGCAGCCCTTCAGCAGACACTTCAATACCGGTAATTGATTTAATCAATTGCTTCTCACCACCAGCGGGATAAAGACTGGAAATCAACATTAAACTAATTTCTATCTCGGCATATTGATCCAATGCCTCTTTTAAAACTGCTATAGCTTCTGTTTTATTATCTTCAATCGCAATAACGCATTCATCAACCTGTAATGCATGCGCCAGCACTTCAAGCCCGGTAACTACGTCCTTTGCATAATTGCGGATCAGCATTTCGTCGCAGCTAATATAAGGTTCGCATTCAGCCGCATTTAATATTAAAAGCTCAATATCCAGACTTAAGCCTGGAATAATTTTTACTGCCGACGGAAAACCTGCACCACCCAAACCAACAATACCGGCTTGCCATATTTTTTGCTGAACTTCTACAGGACTCAAACTGTAATAATCATTAACAGGTGTTCGTTCAGCCCACGTTTCTTTTCCATCTGTTTCAATAACTATGCAAGCTGACTTTGCGCCCGAAGGATTCGGCATTGGATGCTTAGCTATTTCCTTTACAATTCCTGAAGTACTGGCATGAACCGGTGCGCTAATATAACCCTGTGCTTGTGCAATAAGCTGGCCTTTTAAAACAGATTCACCTGCTTTCACAAGAGGTTTTGCGGGAGAGCCTATATGTTGGCGTAATGGAATTTTAATTAAGCTAGGTAATTTTGCTTTCGCAAGAGGCTGTTCTAGAGAAATAGCCTTGTTTGGAGATAAATTAATACCACCTCCAAAAGGGATTGGCTTTTCTAAAACCGTAATCATTCTAGTATGAAATACCTGAAATACACTATTGTTTGGATTATAACATAGTAGACATATCCATAAGTTGGATTAGGTATTACAATTCTGTAGACATATTAACAAACAACAAATCATGCTGATATTAGAAATCGATAAACGTGTCAAAGGTGACCTGGATACTATCTGGGAAATACTCACCGATATGAAAACGTTTTCTGAAACAGCACCAGACATTATTCGAGTAGAACAACTTTCAGGCGAAGCTTTGGGCATGGTAAGACGCATTCATCATAAAAGTGGGCGTTCGTGGGAAGAAGAATGTAAGGAATGGGAACCGCAATCTCGTTTCAGCATGCAAGTCAAAATAGAGAATTACCCATTACCCATTTCTTACCTGCGCCGTATTGCTAGCATGGAGCAAAAGCAAAAAAATATCGTCATCAAGATCCGTTATGAATACACGCCGAAATACGGTCCTTTAGGTTTTTTTCTGGATAAATATCAGATCCGCCCTATTCTGAAAATATTTTCAACACAATTTTTGGATAATCTCGCTAAAAAGATACATCAACAAAATGCCAATGCCGCTATCACTGCTGCAACAATACTAAAAAATAAAGATCCGGCAATCCTGACAATTACTCCAGAAACATTAATTGCGGAAGCCTGTCAGATTATGACTGATAAACGTATCGGCTGTGTCATCGCCCTTAATTCACAAGCAAAAATCGCTGGTATATTATCTGAACGAGATATCGTTAATGGCATGGCCAATGCGGGTCAGCCTATTTTGAACAAACCAGCCACAGAATTTATGACACACAATGTCATAGTCAGCCATCCAGAAGATAACATGGCAGAATTAATGTCAATTATGAGTTCAAAACGTATTCGACATTTACCAGTTGTTGATGACAGCGATCACTTGATTGGCGTCATTAGTATTGGTGATATGATTAATGCACGTATGATAGAACTTGAGAAAGAATCCGATGCCATGCATCAATACATCGAAGGACGTAAATGGCGTGAAGTGGCGATGCAAATTGGAAGAAGTGCCGCTTCTGAAGAATTTAGTTAATACTACTTACCGATTTTTATTGTATCGAAAAATCTGCTGTATCCAGACCATTTTCTTTAAACTCAATGTCTACTGAGTAGCTATTCCCGCATCCATAGACAATCCATTTTTCTCCCCAGGATCGAGAACCAGGCTCTCCTTCAGGTAACCGCGAGATATAAGCTAAAAATGAATCCGGCTTATTACAGCCCTCTAAATCTACCTTGGTAGCAACTCCCATCATTGCGTCACCCATTAATTTTTCATTTGTTAAAGTACCTGACTGTACTGTTCCTTCAGGTAGATCTTCAGCTAATATTAGCGCGGCATGAAAAAACATAAAGACGAAAGAAATAATTATTGCTACTTTCTTAAACATAGAATAACTCCACAGTTATAAATTTATTATAAGATTAGACTCGTTATACATACCAAACACCATTGCTGGACATACAATCGATTGAATCCAGTGCCATATGAATTACTAATCCTATTCCGACATAACGACATTGTTTAATAAAACAAAGCCCGCAATAAAATAGTATAGGAATAAATTCATGCAATGGATGAAAACCAATACTACAACGATTTGGATCGTATATTGGATCAGCTAACAAATGGTCTATATCGACAAGCATTGTCGACATCATAATCAGAAAGACTATTTTCCACTTAAGCTTAAAGAATAATAGTGCAACAATCAGTGGCACTATTAAATGCAGTGAGATATGAAAAATATTATTTTCTCTTGATTAAAACTAGGGTAATTCCGTCATAACCTGCTGTAAAGGCTTCCTGACTGCTTGAGGTATTTCTGCTGGATAACCATACCAGATTAAACCAACGATATTTTCAAGCTCTCGATTAACCCAAACCAGATCATAAAATCGATCATCAAACGTAACAGGTCCTGTCGACCACTTTGTGCCTATCTCCTGTTGCCAAAGGACAAGCATCAAATTTTGAATTGCACAACAACAGGATGCATAGTCTTCCTGATAACGTATTTTGTCATCTGACTTTTGACATGTTACCAGTAACCAGCCCGGTATCTCCATCCAACGTTTATATTTTGCTTCAGCCTTTTCAAGACCTTTGGTTTCAATCAGCATCTTCTTATTTAATTCACATACGTCGGCAATGGTTTCCTTTCCTAATAAATAAAATTGCCATGGCTCAGTAAGATGATGATTAGGTGCCCAACAAGCAGTAGCAATAGCTTTCTTAACTACAGTCTTATCCGGTATTTTATCTGGAATGAAATCATGAATTGTACGACGTGATGAAATCAATTTTCCCAATTCTTTTTCTAGCTCAATCATTGCAAATCTCTTTTATATAGTAATTATAGTGTATTTGCCTTGTTATACATTTTAGTGTGTATGCTTATCTTTTTTCTTTGCTGTTAACGCAGGAAATTTATGTGTTGCAAATACAGCGTGACAATTAACGCACGACTCGTTCATTTCGGAAAAATAAAAATTTATTAGCTCTGGTTTTTTATTTTTTGCGGCATGTTCAAGCATACCTGCCAGATAATGAAACCTACGATCTTTTTCTATAAATTCATGCGGCAGTACTGAATGCAACTCTTTTACCTGACTTTCTGTCAGGCTTTGTTTCAATATATAGCTGCTTTTTATTTTCCCTGCGATAGTTTCAATTTCTTTCCAATTTCCAGAAACATATGCGGGAATAATAGACATCATTCCGTTCTGCAATGCTTGCATTTCTTGGGAGAGTAAATTGCGTAAATCATGTGAAAGTGCTTCTATTCCAGAGACCTTATCGGATTCTTTGTGCTTAAGTTTTTCTTCTCCATAACTCATTGTCGGTAATAGGACGAGCAGGAATGTAACTAGAATAAAAGATTTCATATATTTTCCATTTTAGATTTTATTGTATAACATTATGTTTATAAGGAACCCTTCTTCACAAACAATATTAGTGATAATCTCGAATATTTTTCAAATTTCAATGAATTATTATACTTCATAACACATCTTCACCATGCACCCGTACTGATAAATATGGTGCAGCTAATCCACTGTTAAATAGAAATATTTTTTCATAATTTACTGTCTTTTATTAAAGAAATACGCATTTTTGCCGATAATCAGGGAAATGACTTTATCCAGAGCAATACATTGAGTACACAATTACAAGTTAGCGAAAAACGCCGACTGAAACGTTTTTCCGTACGTCTGAAGGTCTATTCCCAGCTTACAGATAAGTTATTGGGTTATGCTGAGAACCTTCATACTGCGGGCATGATGTTAGCAAGCAAGAAACTGATTCCGGAAAAACAGGAAATTCAGATTTGGTTTGGTGCGACAAAGGAAGAGAAAAAATTGAATCGAATATTTTTATCTGCCTATAAAGTATGGAATAGTTTTACGAATACTGAAGATCGCCTTTATTATTCTGGTTTGCATTTCGTCAGCCCATCAGAAGAAACCATGGATAAAATTGAAGCACTTCTTGATAATTTAAATAATTAACTAATCCCCTTATTATCCTCTTCTGTTTTGGTGTCTTTTTTATAGTTCGTATCCTGGCGCTTTAGATTAACCGCATGTTTTTGTTGATAGATATCAAAAACTTTTTCTGCGTTAAGTCCGGCACACATCATAGCCGAAACAAGAAAATGTAAAATATCGATTAATTCAACACGTATGTTTTGCATGTCGATTTCATCCTTACTCCACCACTTCCATAACAATTCTTCGTCAAGCTCTATCAATTCTTCTTTCATTGCTTTTGAATAATTTACCAGCCACTCGTTTGGTAGGTCATTGACCATTTCTTTATTTTCAGCAACCGCAGCGATAATCGCCTGCATGTTCAAGTCTTGACCTGATTTGTCTTTGAGTTTATTTTTTGCAAAAACATAATCATTGAGTTCTGTCTGCATTTCGAAAATCTTGTCTAACATGGGTTAGCTCCGCATTAATGTTTGTGAGAGCAGACTTGAATCTGTCTCCTGATAAATTCTTGTTAACTTACCACGATTACGGTCTATGACAAATCCTGTACCGTGTTGATGAATACTATATAATCGCGCTTCCTTTAAATTCCTGTAAATTATGCCTTTAATCACATTTGATGATATTTCTCTCGAATTCGGCGATCAGATAATCCTGAATAAAGTCAGCCTGGCGCTGGAATCGGGCGAACGTGTCTGTCTGATTGGGCGTAATGGTGCAGGCAAATCGACCTTAATCAATATTATTAACAATAAGGTTGAACCCGACAGTGGTGAAATAGTTAAACAATCTCACCTCAGGGTAAGTCAATTGGAACAGGCGCTCCCTGAAATACGCGATATTAATGTAAAAAACTATGTCGCCGAAGGTCTTGGCCATTTACAGAGCTTATTAAAAGAATACGAAATTCTCTCAGACAAGGATATAGATAGCCATCCTCATTTGTTACGCGAGTTGGAAGATTTGCAGCATCAAATTGAAGCAGAAGGTGGCTGGAATATTGATCAACGTGTTGAGACAATTATTTCTGAGCTGAATTTACCTGCTGAATTAAAACTGGACCAATTATCTGGCGGTTGGTGTCGCCGTGTTGCACTTGGCAGAGCACTGGTCAGCAATCCGCAATTACTACTACTTGATGAACCAACTAACCATCTCGATCTAAGCACAATTCAATGGCTGGAAAATCGCTTTATAAATTTTACCGGTGCCATACTTTTTATTACACATGATCGTGCTTTTCTACAAAAACTGGCAACACGAATCATTGAACTGGATCGCGGCAGGCTTTCCAGTTGGCCGGGAACATATCAAGATTATTTAGTAAATAAAGAAAAAGCATTAGAAGAAGAAGCAAAGGGTAATGCTCTGTTTGATAAGAGACTAGGTGAAGAAGAAGTCTGGATAAGACAAGGAATAAAGGCCCGACGAACTCGAAACGAAGGACGCGTGCGTTCATTGGTAGCAATGCGTAGAGAAGTCGCAAAACGATTAAAACGACAAGATAAAGCGCGTATACATATTGAAGAAGCAGAACAATCAGGACGTAAAGTAATTGAGGCCTACAATATTTGTCATAGTTATAGTGAACAACCCTTAATTGATAAGCTTTCATTAAAGGTCATGCGTGGCGATCGTATTGGTCTGGTCGGTAACAATGGTGTCGGCAAAAGTACTTTATTAAAAATTCTATTAGGTGAACTCGAACCAAACTCAGGTACAGTCAAGATTGGAACTAATCTGGAAATCGCCTATTTCGACCAACTACGTCGTAATCTTGATCCGGAAAAAACCATCGACCAGATCGTGGGTGATGGTGCTGAGTATATAAAGCTCAATGGTAAGGAACGGCATGTCATTGGTTATCTACGCGGCTTTCTATTTACAGCTAAACGTGCCATGACAAAAATAAAAGTGTTATCTGGTGGCGAAAAAAACCGTGTCATTCTTGCCAAGCTATTAACCCGCCCCAGCAATCTTTTAGTACTTGATGAACCGACTAATGATCTTGATGTTGAAACATTAGAGGTTCTGGAAGAACGGATTTCAGAATACAAAGGCACCTTAATCGTTGTTAGTCACGACAGAGAATTTGTTGATAATGTTGTTAGTAGCATTTTGGTGTTTGAAGATTCAGGCACTATTCAAAATTATGCCGGTGGATTTAGTGATTGGGCAAGACACGGCAAACACCTTGCCGAAATGGACACGCCAACTTTAAAAAAAGAGAAAGATAATAATACTGAGAGCACAAATAATAAACGTAACAAAAAAAATAAACTCAGTTACAAATTCAAATTGGAATTGGAATCCTTGCCTAAACTTATTGAAACTCTTGAACAAGATATTGCCGAACTTGAAAAACAAACCCATGCTGATGACTTTTATTCAAAACCTTACGAACAACAACAACCTGTACTTGATGAACAACTGGCAAAACAAACCGAATTAGACGATGCCATTCATCGTTGGTATGAACTTGAAAACATGGAAAAAGAACTACAAGGAAACAACAAGTCTTAATGTATCTCGATAAACGCTATCTAATACACGGTTTTTTACCCGCCTTTGGTTCAGCCTGCTGTTTTGCTGTTTTGGTAAGCTGTATCAAAGCTGCCTCATCTGAGTTACCTGCAGCTCAACTGGTTTTTCTTAGAAGCGTAGTTGGTCTATTGATCATAGTGCCAATAGTTTTACCGCGTGGAATTGCATTTATTAAAACGCCTATATTACCAATGCATTTACTGCGAAGTTTAATCAGTCTTAGTGCTATGATCTGCCTCTATTATGCTATTGGTCACGTAGGTTTATCTGAATCAACTTTGCTCAATGCAACGTCACCGTTGTTTATTGGTTTATTGGCTATGCCGATATTAAAAGAAAAAATAACGTTACGAAATGCAATAGCATTAATTATAGGGTTTATTGGTGTGACGATGATTCTTAAACCCGGCACAGCCTTATTTACATTTGCAGCTTTGATTGGACTCTGTTCAGGTTTTTTTATTGGCTGTGCAAAAATACTAGTTCGTTATATGGCCAATACAGAACCGGTCATGCGTACTGTCTTCTACTTTAGTATCTTTTCAACCCTTTATTCAGGCATATTAATGATCTGGTTCTGGCAAACGCCAAGCCTGTTCGAATTGTCAATTATGATACTGGCAGGTATTTCTGCAACGGCGGGACAAACATTACTGACCTATGCCTTTACCCATAATGAAGCAGTTACTGTAGCGCCCTATACTTATGTTACTGTCGTGATAGCGACTTTGATTGGTTGGATAATCTGGAATGAATTACCAGACATTGGTTCAAGTATTGGTGCTGTTTTAATTATTGGATCTTGTTTATCACTTTCCATACAGGGTAAATTACCGAATCCATGGAAGCTAAAAAAACCAGAAATATAAGTTCGACCCTAATTTTCAACCAGAACTTTTTCCATAGAAAAATTATTCAACATAATTGCATCTCTACATATATTGTTCACATTTACTATTACAAAGTCCATTTTTTTGAAGAAGGGTTTTGCCAGATAAGAAGCCTCTGTATACAATTTTCCAACTCCATATGACAATGCGGACTGTTCAACGTGTTTGTAAAGGAATGTTGCAACACCCTGTCGTTGATGATCCTTATGTACATACAAACGATCTACATGGCCATTGGGTTCAAATGCAAGAAAACCCAGTATTTTATTATTTTCAATAACTAATTTTGGTTTAAAAGAAATCAAATAAGATTCCCATACATGATAATCTGGTGGAGTCGGTGCCCACGCTTCTAATTGTTCCAGTGTATAATACTGCTTGGTATTTTCATGGACAGAGCCTTGAAACAGATCAATGATTTCACTTACCTTATCCGAAGAATATTCTTTTATTTCCATATTTATTCTTCTAAATCTTTTCCGAGCAACATGTCTACATACTGTTGCCTGATTGCCTTCGATGAATCTCGATACGTATCATATTTCACATGCTGATTTGTATCAGCAAGGTTTATTTCAATTCCCCACAGAGGTTTTGTTCCTAATGGACTCATTGAGTAACGTATATCACCCAAAATTTCAGGCCTTTCCGGAAACAAACCAACATAGCCATCAGAAAAATATTCGAAGCGTTCAATATCTTTGGCTAACATTGAATTAACGTCGAGACTTGGAAACTCTTCTTTCATATTGAATTTTTCAATAGAACTTCCTTGGTAGATTCGTTTTGATAAACCAACTCTGACGGCATCAACGTAAAAAATATTATTTGTTAAATAAACTGATCGCCATAATATGATATTAGCTACTGTTGGTTTCACCATTATTTTTTCAATGGTGTGTCCACGCTGCTCAGCTAATTGATAAATCTCTATTTCAGCACGATTTAACTGTAATACCGCTAATAATAAATAACTAACGGCTAGCGTTAATCCAACTCGACTAAACCACACTTTTCTGGTTTTAAAACCACTGATAATTGCAATTAAAAGAATCCCAGTGAATACCGGATCAACGACTGACATAAAATGCCATGTGGTTCGTGTACTAATCATCGGCCAGAATAAATGTGTACCATAACTGGTACAGGCATCGATAAAACCACTGGATAGATAACCAAGAAAACAGTAAAAATATAAACGTCCTGCAGATAACTTATTACGCAGAAACGGCCACAGCAATAAGAAGGCAATCAATGCGCCAACAGGAATAAAGATTATTGAATGGCTAAAGTGTCGATGATATTCCAGAAACAACAAGGGATCTGTCGATGAACGGATGAAAAAATCAGCATCGGCAATAATGCCTGCGAACACTCCTATGGCTGTAGCTAAACGCACGTGCTCTTTTCGAGCGCCCGATTGGGCGACTGCTGCCCCCAAAATACCTTGTGTAACTATATCCATAAAATAATTAGATTAATGAATTGATTGTTGAAAGACAGGATTGATAATAACTATGCCCAAATAAGTTTAAATGATTTAATTCATGATACAAACGGTACAAACTTATTCGTTGTTCTGATCCATCTTCCAATGGCCAGACTTCTGTATAAGCCGCTTCACAATTTATTCCAAAGCCACCAAACAAACGCATCATACCTATCTCTGCTTCGCGATGACCATAATAACTGGCAGGGTCAAAAATGATCGGCTTACCTTGTTCGTTCGCTGCGGCATTGCCTGACCATAAATCACCATGTAACAACACGGCTGGCTCATTAATATCACCGATTAACACATCGAGTTTGTTTATTAATCGTTCACCTGCTTGCAATAAAGGATCGGCCTTATTTGTCTTAGTCGAAAATAATTTTAATTGGTAAGACAAGCGTTGTTCTCGCCAGAATTCCAGCCAATTATCACACCAGCTATTAATCTGCCTTGTTGTTCCAAGGTAATTGTCTCGAGTAAAACCAAATTTATCTTTTTTTGTCGCCAAATGTAATTGAGCTAAAGATCGTCCCATTTGTTCCTGCCAATCTTTAGCTGGATTACCTTCTTTAAATACTTCCAATACAATAAAGTCGTCGCCATAAACAATTGCTTTAGGAATATGAATAACATCGGGTTCCGCTAATAATTGCAGTGCTTCAAATTCAGTTTTAAATAATCCGGGAGTGTTTTGTGTATGAGAATTTGTTTTTATAAAAAATTGACGTCCATCTTTTGTGCTGACAATACTACTATCATTTATACAACCGCCATAAGTCGCTTTACTGTCAACAAACTCAGCTTCCCGATTTGTACTGGATGATATTGCTGCTTCAATACGAGGCTGAAGAGTCATATTTATTTTTTACCATGTCGCTCATCAAGACAATGTGACAACATATTGGGGCAAGCTGACTCAATCATATCCAGTACTTTTTCAAAGCCAGCTTCGCCGCCATAGTATGGGTCGGGCACGGAAGGCGCTTCTTGATTAATTTTATAGCTATCCAGAAATGTCCCTAATAAACGGATATGTTGTTTAGAACCACCTGCCATAGCTTCCAGATCATTCAAATTATCGATATCCATTGCCACCAGCAAATCAAATGTGTCTATATCCTCTACAGTAACTTTACGTGCTATCGATTGGAGTTTATAAGCACGCTTCGCTGCGACCTCACGCATACGAATATCAGCAGGTTCACCTTCGTGATAAGCAATCGTGCCAGCTGAGTCGATATGAATTTTGTCAGCATATCCTTTATTTTCAACATAATGTTGAAATACGCCTTCGCCAGTGGGCGAACGGCAGATATTTCCCATACAAACAAATAAAACACTCACTTTATCTTTTGTGTTCATATTGAAAACTTAAGGAATATCTGATTAAGTCTGGGTCGAATAGATTGCTGGTTAA
>CAYTIZ010000055.1:0-11606 GCA_964437885.1 uncultured Enterobacteriaceae bacterium | reverse complement strand
TGCTTCTGTTTCAAGATCGGCTTCTGTCAGAGGATGATCAGCAAGCCAAGCATCATGAAATTGCAATTCAATTTTATTCTTGTTTACTTTTACATCTACCTCCGGTGCTTTGATCGCATTGCGGCTTCGATTCAAAACAATCGCCAATCGCAATATGATTATTAATTTAACAAGTTTGTTCTGAACATCATCAGTCACTTGTTCAAATATATCGAGTGCAATTTTTCGTCGATGCAGTCGAACCAGAATACTTAACAGGATTTGTTCTTGCCGGGAAAAGCCGGGCATATCTGAATTACTTAATAAATACGCACCGTGTTTATGGTATTGGCTATGTGCGATAGCTAGCCCGACGCCATGCAAACGCGCTGCCCAACGGATCATTTTCAAGTCTTCTTTTTTCTCAAGTTGCCATTCCGACTTTACATTCTTGAATATATGTTTGGTTATATTTTCAACGCGATCAGCATGATCACTATCAACACTGTAACGATCCATTAATCTATTAATCGTTTTGTCCCGCACATCTATGTCATGCTGACGACCAATCTGGTCATACAACAAACCTTCACGAAGCGCACCATCTGAAATTTCCATAGATTCAATTTCCAGAGCTTCAAATACTGCAGATAAGACGACAACGCCACCAACAAAGACAGGAACACGATTTGAAGAGAGCTCTTCAAATTCAATCTTGTTTATGCTGCCGATAGAAATTAGTTCTTTTTTCAATTTAGATAAAGACTCGGATGTTATGACGGATTCACTCCATCCATGACTGATAACAACATCAAAAATTGCGCGAATAGTTCCCGATGTACCTATTACTTTATCCCAGCCATAGTTTTGGTAAAGCCTTTGAACATTTTCCAGCTCCTGTAAAGCAGCAATATGGGCTTTACTATAACGTTTCGCTGTTATTTCACCATCCTTAAAAAAGCGTTGGCTAATGCTAACGCAACCCATGAATAAACTTTCTGTTAAATCAGTATCGAAACCTTTGCCAATAATGAGTTCGGTACTACCGCCACCAATATCAATGACCAGGCGTTTATCCTTATCATTAAATATCGTATTTGCTACACCAAGATAAACAAGACGCGCTTCTTCGCGGCCAGAGATAATTTCAATATTGTGTCCAAGGGCAGTATTGGCACGTGAAAGGAAACTCACGCCATTTCTGGCCTGACGCAGAGTGTTTGTGCCAACGGCACGTATATTTGAAGCGGGGATGGGGTTAATGCGTTGCGCAAACTTTTCCAGGCATTGTAATGCCGTTTCTATTGACTCCTCAGATAATTGTCGGTCTTCATTCAAACCACCGGCAAGTCGAACCATTTCCTTGATACGATCAACAATGAGTGCTCGGCCATCAACAACATCTGCAACCACCATATGAAAACTGTTTGAGCCTAAATCGATAGCGGCAAAGGTTTCGTTGGAGTTTGACAAGAGTTTGAGTATATTTAATTAAATAAGAAAGTGATTAATGTAAATGACTTGAGTATATGCGACATATTCGATGGAAATGTAGCATATACCCATGATACTTGGAAATGCCTATTCATAGCACGCCCGTTTTCATCCATGGCAGCGTCGCCTAAAGCGCCTACTGTTGGTGCTCCTCTTTGCAGGGGGCAGCCATACGCATCGTCGTGCCTTGCCCTGAATAAAAAAAGACGCATTTCCAAGTATCACGGGTATATAAAATATTACCTATATCTAACAGATTGCTATTAAGTGATTGCAGATTCACGACTAATTATTTTTTCCTTGTTTTTATTAAGCGTCACTTTGCTTTGTCGAAGTAAAGTATAACCATAAAAAACCAGACAAGCCTGCAATGAGTGAAGCTAGAAGAACTCCTGTTTTTGCCATCAGTAAATCCTCAGGAGAATTCGCAAAGCCAAGTTCGGCAATAAAGATAGACATGGTGAAGCCAATACCCGCCATTAAGGAAACACCGATAATGTGCTTAAAATTCAATCCCTGTGGAAGCGATATAAATCCTAACTGAACAGCAATCCAGGTAAATCCTGCTATACCTATTAACTTTCCTAAAACAAGTCCTGCGGCAATGCCAAGGGTGACAGGCTGTGTAATCGTAGAACCTAGGGCTGAAAAGTCGATAGGGATACCTGCATTAGCCAGAGCGAAGATAGGGATAATTAAATAGGCTGATGGAATATGTAATTTTCTTTCAAGTAACTGGGCTGGTGCCTGCACTAGTTGAACACCGTCTCCTAGTGCTTGAACTTGCGAGCGTAGCTCTTCATTTTTGACAATGCTGGCTTCTTTTTTGTATGCCAGCTTAATATGTGTCAGCATTTCCTTGATTTGAACAATAAATCGTTCTGGATCATATTTGGGCCGCATAGGTATTGTAAAAGCTAAAATAACCCCGGCAAGTGTTGCGTGAACACCACTCTTTAACATAGCAATCCAAAGTATGCCGCCTAATAAAAGATAGGGTAATGGGCGGCGGATACCGCCTAAATTTAAAGCTATTAATACTACAGTCATTGTGGCAGCTAACATCAAAGCAGGCGTGCTTATCGTTTCAGTGTAAAACAATGCAATCACGATGACTGCACCAAGATCATCTACAATGGCTAAAGCAACAAGGAACGTCAGTAGACTTTTTGGAATACGACTCCCAAGTAATGCCAATGTACCTAAAGCAAAAGCAATATCTGTTGCCATCGGTATACCCCAACCATTAAAAGCATTGCCTTCTGGATTGATACTGATATAGATAAAAACAGGTACAAGCATTCCACCAATAGCGGCGATGATAGGAAACATCGCTTGTTTGAAATCAGCTAGTTCGCCTACGAGTATTTCACGTTTTAATTCAAGCCCTACGACAAAAAAGAACAGTGCCATCAGGCCATCATTAATCCAGTGATGCAATGATTTTGAAATCTGAAAGTCTGGTAAGCCAATAGTAAAAGGTATTTCAAGGAAATGACGATAGACATTGTTCCACTGACTATTAGCTAGATATAGTGCTACTACGGCACAAATCATAAGTAAAACGCCACTAGTCGTTTGCCGATGAATAAAATCATCAAGTGGCGTTAATACTCTATCGAAGGCTTCTTCCCAGTGAGCCGTGTATACTTTACCTGATTTATTTGGCATAAAGAGTCTTGAACAAAATTAATTAAGCGATGCTTGGTTAATTAAATCATATAGGATTATTCATTAAGAGTCTTGAATAAAATTAATTAAGCGAGGCAAGTTTATTAGATTATACAGGATTATTCATCTGCGTTCATAAATCCAATGAGATGTAACAGGCTTGTGAAAAGATTGAATATCGTTATATAAAGGGTCACTGTTGCCATGATGTAATTGGTTTCTCCACCATGAAGTATGTTGCTCGTCTCATACAAAATGAGTCCAGACATCAATAAAACAAACATAGAAGAAACGGCTAGAGACAAACCGGATATTCCAAAAAATATTGCACCGAGTCCGGCAAGAAAAGCGACTAAAATACCAACCATTAGAAAGCCACCCATAAAACTGAAATCCTTGCGTGTGGTCAGCACATAAGCCGAAAGACCTAAAAAGATAGCGCCTGTAGCTCCCATTGCCATCATCACTACTTGACTGCCATTGACCATTGCCATGTAGGAACTCATTATTGGACCAAGTGTGTATCCCATGAAACCGGTCAATGCAAAAACAAAAAGGATGCCTAGCGATTCATTACGAAATTTTGACGTTAAAAATAAGAGGCCGAAATAACCAGCTAGCGTTAAAAGTATTCCGGGATGAGGAAGATTTAACGCCATTGAAATCCCTGCAGTTACTGCACTAAACAGGAGCGTCATTGACAGGAGTGTATAGGTGTTTTGAAGAACCTTGTTGTTCAGTGACGCAGAGGCTATTTGTCCTCTCGTTCTATTTGCTAGTGTTATAGGCATTTCAGTTCACCTCATTTTCATTTGATTCTATCGGGAATACAGCTATTGTTTGGTTAGATGTACGTTGCTTATCACGTTGTCGAGTCAGTTTTCTATCAACTGTGCGGCTGGCACGATCTACAGCTCGGTCAATAGCCACATATAAATCGACCTCAGTATCCTCAATGACGACATCAGCTAACTGAGGAAGAACCACTTGTATATGACAACGTTTATCTGCACCGCCACGAGGACCGTTAATATCTGACAGGAGGACTTTAATGCGTTGAATATATTCATCTCGACTACTTAATGCAAAACCTAATCGACGTTTAACATGGCCACTAATTGCATTGGTCAGTGTGAAGTTTCGTGCTTGGATATTAATCTGCATTTTTGACTCCATATTTAAGTTTATTATTGATGTGCTACAGATTAGGCGGGTTTCATTTTATATATAATTCGAATATTATCTATTTATTCATCGATTTTTACGAAGTATTGGCTAGCTATGATTAACTTTAAACATCTTCATTATTTTCTTGTTGTTGCCAAAGAAGGCAGCATTACTAAAGCCAGTGAACAATTGCATTTGACTCCACAGACGATCAGCGGGCAACTTAGCGTATTAGAAGATCGCTTGGGAGCGGCATTATTTAGTCGTGCGGGCCGGAATTTGGTATTAACCGAAACTGGTCGCTTAGTCCTCAGCTATGCTGATGAAATTTTTTCATTAGGTGGCGAACTTGAAGAAATGGTTCGTAACCTCCCTGTAGAACGGCAACTGGTGTTTAATGTTGGAGTTGCCGATGTCGTACCAAAATCTATTGCGTATCGTTTATTAGTGCCTGCACTTGAATTGCCGGAATCTATTCGCATTGTTTGCAAAGAAGGTGAACTGAATGCGTTACTATCGGATTTAGCTGTTCATAAACTGGATTTAATTATTGCTGACGAACCCATTCCACCAAACATCAATGTTCGAGGTTTTAATCATTTTTTAGGTGGATGTGGAATTAGTTTTTTTGCGGCAAAAAAATTGGCTAAGACATTGAAGAATGATTTTCCTGAATGTCTTAATGGTGCGCCGTTACTTCTCCCCGGTGAAATGAATGGCGTACGAAACCACCTCGTACAATGGCTAGATGATCTTCATATCTACCCCAAGATTGTTGGTGAGTTTGATGATAGTGCTTTAATGAAAGCATTTGGACAAGGTGGTACGGGTGTATTCATAGCACCGACAGCAATTGCTAATGAAGTAGCCAAACAATATGGCGTATATATCATTGGGCAGACTAATAAGGTAAGAGAGCAGTTCTATTCAATTTCTGTAGAACGTAAAATTTCTCACCCAGCTATAGCTGCAATAAACGAAACAGCCAGTAGCTGGCTTAGTGATAATAAATAAAGAGTATAAAGTAGGTTCAAGGTCAGTAATTTGTATTAAGTGGAAGTTAAAAAGTAATTGATAAATTGGCCGCTTTGGGTCGAAACACGATGCATGTTAAATTCAACCCAATGCAGCGGCCGATATGTCTTAGGAGGTGAATTTGATTTATCCGATGCTAATGATGGTTGTTTTGACTTTTATAATTGGTTTTATTGCCATTCAAGTTCGATTTTTTAGTGTGAAAAAAGGTGATGTTTCTGCCAGGTATTATAAGTTGATGCAGGGCGAGGACGTTCCTGAAATAGTTACTAAAACTACTCGCTGTTTTAATAATCAATTCGAAGTGCCCGTTCTTTTTTATGTGGCTTGTACGTTATATATAAGCTTGGGCATCGAGAGTTTGGTTGGGGTCATATTTGCGTGGTTGTTTGTTATTCTGCGCAGTATTCATGCGTATATCCACTTAACCTACAATCATATTCTTCATAGAATGCGTGTTTTTTTGTTAGCATGTATAAGCGTAGTTGTCTTATGGGTAAATCTGGTAGTTCATCAAATATAACAGGCGCAGCCACAAAAAATAATTTCCGTCGCGCTCCAAATTTTTCGATGCCGCTACGATTAATATTCGTTTCTGACCAAGTGTTGCTGAGCTATAATTTGACCTGAATATCTGTTTTTAGAGCATGGAAATATTAGAAATATTATTTCTATATACAAGAGTCAGATAGGCTCATTTAACTGTGAAGCTTTTTAAAAAAATCTGTTAATATGCTTTTATAACAAGTATCAAATAAATTAATCAACAAAAAAATCAGGAGAAAATATGTCTGTAAAAACAACTGCTTTCAAGGAAAAGCAAACTAAATCACAAATTATTGCTGAGATTTCGGAAGCAACTGGAGTTTCAAAAGCTGACGTAAAAGCAGTTCTTGCCTCACTAGGTGTTCAGGCTGCAAGACATCTAAAACCACGTAGTTGTGGAGTTTTTCTGGTTCCTGACCTGGGCGTGAAAATGAAAACGGTTAAAAAAGCAGCAACTAAGGCAAGACCTGGCCGTAACCCGTTTACTGGTGAAGAGATCATGATTAAGGCAAAACCAGCTTCAAAATCAGTTCGTGCGGTAACGCTGAAAGCCGGTAAGGCGATGGCAGATTAAGTAATAACTGTATTCATTACGCAGGGACGCGTTTTCATACAGTTTGAATTAAAAATACTTGCTTGATTAATATTAAGACGCAAGTATAAAAAGCTTTAAGCATTATGGAACAAGATTTTGAAGAACTGCCGAAGAGCAAATCACAAATAAAACGTGATTTGCACGAATTAAAAGTACTCGGCAAACAACTCGTAGGATTGCCATACAAACAACTCATTAATATTCCTCTTTCTGATAAGCTCAGGAATGCCATTATTTCAGCAAAATCGATGAAGCATGGAGCACTTAGCCGACAACTTAAGTTCATCGGAAGTTTAATGAAAAATGAAGATGAAACCTCAATACATCGGGCTCTGGAAAAATCACAACAGCCGCATAAAGATGAAGTAAATGAATTCCATAAGCTTGAGCAATGGCGTGATAATTTACTGCTAGGTGATCAAGCCCTGTTAGATGAATTAGCTGAAAATTTTGAAAATTTTGAACGACAACATGTAAGCCAATTGATCCGAAATGCAAAAAAGGAGCAGAAACTAAATAAGCCTCCAAAATCATCTCGCTTACTATTTAAATATTTAGCTGAATTGCAGGATAATCAATGAATATTGAAGTGCCTGTCGTAGATTATTTTAATGAACAACATAGTATTGATGTCATTTACTTTTTAAAAAATTATGCTATAGACCTGATGGGTGGTGGCGCACCACAGTCGTCATTTGATACCGAAAATCTGGTGTCTAAATTATCAAAACTGCCATATACGATTAGCGTGATTTGTTACGTTGATGGAAAGCCAGCAGGTTAAGTGAATGCTTTTGAGGGATTCCACGTTTAAATGCAAGCCACTCATTAATATACATGATGTTGTAGTATTAAATGAATTCCGTAGGCTTGGTATTAGCCAACGTATGTTAAGCAAGGTAGAAGAGATTGCTAAAGAAAAGGGCTGCTGCAAAATGACGCTTGAAGTGTTGGAGGGTAACAAAGCGGCTCAAAATTCTTATTTAAAATATGGTTTCGAAGGATATGAACTGGATCCGGCTCATGGCAAGGCCTTATTTTGGAAAAAGTCACTTTAAACACTTGGAAAATAAACTAATAAATAATTTTTATGAATAATAACGACATCTTACGCCGCCTTCGCTATACCTTTGAATTTGGTGATTCGAAAATGATATCCGTATTTGTCTTGGGTAATCTTAAGGTTAGCCGTGAACAAATCAGCGATTGGTTAAAAAAAGAAGATGATCCTGCTTATAAAGAATGCAGTGATATGCAGATGGCTATTTTTCTAAATGGTTTAATTATCGATAAACGCGGTAAGAAAAAAGGTTCACCACCTGAGCCTGAAAAGCGACTAACTAATAATATTGTTTTCATGAAATTAAAAATTGCATTAAATTTGAAAGCTGAAGATGTATTAGAAATTATGGATTTGGCTGAATTCAAAATTAGCAAACATGAATTGAGTGCTTTTTTTCGTAAACCTGATAATAGACATTACCGAAGTTGCCAGGATCAGATTTTGCGTAATTTTCTAAAAGGAATGCAGCTTAAATATCGCCAGAAAGACAACAAGGAAGATAAGGTGGAAAGTGAAGTGAAGCCCATAAAATTTAAGTATAACTATAAAAAAAAGATTGGTTAAATTCTTTTTATATCAATAGAAAGTGACGTGATTAATTTTGATGAAATAGAGAGGATTACTCTTTCTCATTACGAAAATAATGCGGAATCTTTTTGGTCAGGGACGCAAGACCACGATGTTAGCCAAAATATTGAAGCTTTTTTACAAGCGTTGCCTAAAAATAAAATTCTGGATATTCTTGATCTTGGTTGTGGTCCGGGACGTGATATTTATACGTTTAAATCTTTAGGTCACAAACCAATTGGTCTGGATGGCAGTAAAATATTTTGCCAAATGGCACAACAACATAGTGGCTGTCCTGCACTACATCAGCAGTTCCTAAAACTTGAACTGGAAGAAAACGCATTTGATGGTATTTTTGCCAATGCTTCCATGTTTCATATACCCAGTCAGGAACTTCCACGAGTTTTAGAACACTTGCATCGAGCGCTACGCTCCGGCGGTATTTTATTTTCATCGAACCCAAGGGGTAATACAGAGGGCTGGCAGGGAGAGCGTTATGGTCATTATATGGAAATTGAAACCAGCAAATCCTACCTAGAGCAATCCGGTTTTAAAATAATTCATCACTACTACCGTCCTGAAGGAAAACCACGAAACCAGCAACCCTGGTTAGCTATCGTTAGTGAGGCACTATCTATTAGTCGTTAATTACTAACGGGCTCTCTCATAGTCACAAATTCTTCGGCTGCAGTAGGATGAATACCGATAGTTGAATCAAATACTTTCTTGGTTGCCCCAGCTTTTAATGCAATACCGATGCCTTGAATAATTTCTCCGGCATCAGGACCCAGCATGTGTACACCCACAACGCGATCACTGACTTTATCAACAATTATTTTCATGAAGGTTTTTTCATTACTATCGGACAATGATAGCTTCAATGGTTTGAATGATGATTTATAAAGTTCGATATCGTTATACTTCTTTCGTGCTTCTTCTTCGGTTAAACCAACAGTGCCAATATTGGGCTGACTAAACACACACGTTGGAATATTTGAATAGTCCACATCTTTGTTTTCATTACCAAATAATCGTTTAGCCAGAACCATGCCTTCGGCTAGGGCAACGGGTGTTAAGTTGACACAATTAGTTACATCACCAATAGCATAGATAGAAGGAATATTGGTTTGATATTGTTCATTGACCTTAATAGCATTATCTTTATCCAATTCAATAGCAACTGTTTCCAAACCAATATTATCTGTCATTGGTTTACGACCAGTGGCATACATGATCTGTCTTGCTTCGAGTTGTTCCCCATCTTCTAGCGTGGCGATTAACTGATTGCCCGTTTTTTCAATTTTGTTAATATTTGAATTGAATTTAATCTTGATGCCTTTCTTTTGCATTTCTTCGGCAAGTACTTTACGCACGTCTTGATCAAAGCCACGTAAAAATAAAGGGCCACGATAGAGCAGGCTTGTATTCACACCTAAACCATGAAAAATGCCGGCGAATTCAACAGCGATATAACCACCACCAACGATAATAATCTTTTCCGGGAGTGACTCCAGAAAGAAAGCTTCGTTAGAAGAGATAATATGTTCTTTACCGACAATATCTGGAATACTCGGCCATCCCCCTGTCGCAACTAATATGCGTTCAGCCGTGATATGTTGACCTTCTATTTCAACCGTGTGTTCATCAATAATTTTTGCTCGACCATGTATTGTTTCAGCACCGGAATTGTCGAGTATTTTTTTATAAATACCGTTAAGACGTTTTATCTCGGTATTTTTATTTTTGATCAGTGTTGACCAGTTAAAATCGGTATTTTCAATATTCCATCCAAAGCTTATTGCATTTTTAAACTCTTCAGTAAAATGCGAGGCATAGACGAATAGTTTTTTGGGTACGCAGCCAACATTGACACAAGTGCCGCCAAGATAACGATCTTCCGCAATGACAACATGTGCCCCAAGGTCGGCAGACATGCGCGCAGCTCGTACGCCACCTGAGCCTGCGCCTATTACAAAAAGATCGTATTGGTATTTGGACATGGACTTGTTCCTTTATTTTTTAAGGAGCATAGCTCAATTACTGCGGAGGCTCCTTAACAATATTAATAGATATGATAGTTAAAATTGATGGCACTTATTAAATCAATTTAGTGTTTCAATGACCACTCATGATATTTTTTTACCAGTTTTAGTAAAAATCTGGGTGCGTTAGCCTTTTTCCAGATACCGGCGGCATATTTGTTAGCCTCAGAAAGAGTAGGGTAAATATGAATGGTGCCGAGAATTTTATTCATACCAGTTTTGTTCTTCATTGCTGTTATGTATTCGGTAATTAATTCTCCAGCATGATCGCCGACAATGGTAGCACCCAGTATCTTGTCTTTGCCGGGAACGGTTAAGACTTTAATAAATCCTTCAGTTTCATCTTCTGTCAGTGCTCGATCGAGTTCATCCAGTTTATAGAGACTAGTTTCATATGAAATGTTTTGTTGTTTTGCTTCTTGTTCATTCAAGCCAACGCGAGCTACTTCAGGATCAGTAAACGTTGCCCAAGGGATAACGCTGTAATCCGTTTTAAAGCGTTTAACGACGCCAAATAAAGAATTGACACTGGCATACCATGCTTGATGTGCGGCGGTGTGGGTGAATTGATAAGGACCTGCTACATCACCACAGGCATAAATATTGGGGATTGAGGTCTGCATATATTCATTAACCTTAATCGTTTTGTTATTATTTAGCTCAACACCAAGCTCCTCAAGGCCAAAGCCAGAAGTATTAGCTTTACGACCGACGGCGACTAGTACCCGATCAAATTCGATTTCAACATCTTGTCCATTGTTCTCACAAATCAAAATATTTTTATTATCCTGTTGAACAAATTCTTTTGCTTTGTGGTTTGTTCGAACGTCGACACCTTCCTTTATAAATCTTTCAGTAATTAATTTTGATACATCTTCATCTTCACGCGCCATTATGCGCGGGAACATTTCAACCTGCGTGACATTTGAACCTAGCCTTGCAAAAGCTTGACTTAATTCACAACCAATAGGACCTCCACCAAGTACTAATAATCGTTTGGGTTGTTCACGTATTTGCCAAAGATTATCTGAGGTTAAATAATCTATTTCTTCAATGCCCTTGATTGGTGGAATTAAAGGCCTTGCCCCAGTGGCAATGATGATATTTTTACTTGTTAACGTTTTTTTATTAACGTCAACAGACCAGCGCGATGTTATGGTTGCTTCGGCTTCGATACATTCCACGCCCAGACCTTCAAATCGTTCAACTGAATCGTGAGGTTCTATTTTTGTTATGACAGATTGGATGCGTTCCATAATGGCCGGGAAATCGATATTCGATTCAGGAACGTTTATTCCAAATTCATCAGCGCGTTTTATCAGTGATGCGACCTTAGCCGATTTTATTAATGCTTTGGACGGAACACAGCCAGTGTTTAAACAATCACCACCCATTTTATTTTTTTCAATTAAAGTGACTTTCGCATTAACAGCCGCAGCGATAAGTG
>CAYTIZ010000054.1:0-11674 GCA_964437885.1 uncultured Enterobacteriaceae bacterium | reverse complement strand
TATCTCTCATAGCCCTTACAGTAATCTACCCACTCGATCAGGGGAAGACCCTATTTTTCATTGGCGTTTCTTTTCTTCTTGGCTTCTTATACAAACCCGAACTGAGTTAATAAGTTACTCAGCCTTGAATCAGCATACGTACCCCAACAATCATAAGTAGAACTGCAAATATACGTTTTAGCGTCGACACCGAAAGATAGTGTGCCAATCGAGCACCTAGTGGCGCGAAGAAAATAGTCATGGTAATAATGATTAGTGCCGCTGGCCAATATAAATAACTTATTGATGTTTCTGGAACATCTGAATTATTCCAACCCGCTATTATCAATGCCGTAGTACCCGCAAGCGCGATAGGGAAACCACATGCGGCAGACACGGCAATTGCATTTCGTATATTCACATTACACCACAACAAAAATGGTACTGTCAGGCTGCCGCCGCCGATACCTAATAACGTTGAAAATAAACCTATGCCTACACCGGAACTGGCTAGACCAACTGTTTCTGGTAATGCGTTTTTTGCTTTAGGTTTAAGTTCAAAGCCAATTTGAATCGCAACCAATATCTCAAATACACCAAACACAATTTGTAGTACATTGCTGGAAAGCGAATCCGCCAAGATTGCGCCAAGACCCGCTCCTAACAAAATTCCCGGCGCTAAATGATTAACTACAGGCCATAAAACGGCGCCTTTTCCATGATGTGTATAAGTAGCCGAAAGAGAAGTGACAATAATCGTTGCCAATGAAGTAGTAACGGCTAAATGCATGAGTATCGATGGAGAAAACCCTTGTTGGCTAAACAAAAAATATAGCACCGGCACAATAATGACACCACCACCTAAACCCAGCATCCCACCTATTAAACCAGCGAAAATGCCCGTCAGCGCATAAATTGCAATAATTTGTAGTGTTATTTCAGGAAGCATGACACATATTAGCGCAAATGATTTCTTACTTGTCTACGTTTCATCCTTATGGAGAAATAAATGTTGCGGAATATGAGACAAATGAAGGACAATTCCACAACTTTATTTCGATTAATATTGACACATGCAATTAGCAGTCGACTCTGGAATATCCAAGGCATTCTCCAAAATGGCACACGGACAGCAGCATGCTCTGCTTCTGCTTTTATTATTTATTTTTACTGTAACCTTAGCATTGGCTACAACACCTGTTTTTGCAAACTCTATTGAAACGCAACGCAAGGATTATCTCGCTGCAAAAAAAGCATTAGACACGAAGCAATATAAAACCTTTGGTAAAATCGCCAATACACTAAAAGATTATCCGCTCTACCCTTACCTACGCTACAACTATATTCTGAAACGTCTTTGGAAAGTAGATGATACAGAAGTGATCGATTTCCTGAAACGATATAGCGATTTACCCGTAGCAAATTATTTACGAACATCCTGGTTAAAGCTTTTAATAAAACGTGGTCATTGGCAAACCTTTCTTGATCATTACCTGCCTCAATCCAATATTAAAATGCAGTGTTATCAATTACAGGCCCGAATGAAAACAAGTAACGAAGTTTTTTTTCTTGAAGACACACGTTCGATCTGGCTCACGGGAAAATCACTACCGCCACAATGTGATCCGGCATTCAAGCTTTTATACAAAAGTGATCTAATGACAAATGATCTGGTTTGGGAACGACTTCGTTTATCCATGCAAAATAATAAGCTCAGTCTGGTTAATTATTTATCTAATCGTCTTGACCTGGGATACAAAATACTTGCAAAAAAATGGGTGCAGATTCATCACAATCCTTATAAATATACGAACAAACCAAAGCTTGAAGACACGCCAATTACCAGAGAAATTCTGGTGCATGGAATTTTACGACTGGCTAGACAAGATGTCGCCAAAGCAGTTAAACGACTTGATGCCTTAAAAGATCATTATTCATTTACTCCGGGCGAGATTGCAAAAATTGATCGCACACTTGCCGTTCGAGCAGCTAAAAGTAAGAGTAAACTGGCCTCACAACTACTTGACCAGATCGATAACTACCATGTTGATGATCAAGTATTTCATTACCGCCTTCGCACCGCACTAGCGAACCATGATTGGCCTTTATTAAAAAAATGGACTTCCGGGCAGGCCCCCGTCATTGATATTGATCTGCGCTGGCGCTATTGGCATGCACGCGCTCTGGAAGAAACGGGAGAAGCAGATAAAGCAAACGAGATATTCGCTGAGTTAGCAAAAGAACGTGATTACTATGGTTTTCTTTCCGCCGATAAAGTTAATGCGCCCTACCGCATGAATCATTATCCCTTGCCGGAAAACAAGGAAGAGTTTGCTCGTATCGAATCATCCCCTGCAATTAAACGTGCATATGAATTTTTTCAGCTTGGTTCAGGCTATTCAGCAAGACGCGAGTGGTACCATGCCCTGAGTAAAATGACGACTTATCAAATGCAAATGGCAGCGGCATTAGTCGCGCAATGGGGCTGGCATGACCGAGCAATATTCACCATGCACAAAGCTGGAGCATATGATAATTTAGTATTACGTTTCCCTATTCTTTTTGATGATCTGTTCGATAAATATGCAAAAAAACGAAAGATTGATCGAAGCTGGATATATGGTCTGGCTCGTGCAGAAAGTGCATTTATTGAAAATGTGAAATCACCTGCGGGTGCATTAGGCTTAATGCAAGTGATGCCTAAAACGGGCACGGAGACTGCAAAAAGTATCGGCATGAAAAATTTTACACCAAGTAAACTGACTCAAGCAAAAACTAATATCCCGATAGGCACAGCTTACATGAAACAAATGCTGGATAAATTTAATGGCAATATAGTTTTAGCAACTGCAGCTTATAATGCCGGACCACATCGTGTTGCAAAATGGTTGCCCAAACAAGGTTGCGAAGAGCCTGATGTGTGGATAGAACAAATCCCTTTTAATGAAACCCGAAAATATGTACGCCGCGTACTCTATTTTGCCAATATTTATGATTGGCGCTTAGGTGGTGCAATTAAACCTATAAAAGAACGCATGGCACTTGTCACATCTAAAAAAAATCAGAAAGTTGCCAATCTAAGCTGTACCGCAATTAAAATTTCGGATAACCGGCATATTAATTAAGATATCTGGAATAAACTTATGCAAATATATTTGGTTGGTGGTGCTGTTCGAGACAGATTACTCGGTATTCCGGTTAAAGATCGGGATTGGATTGTCGTGGGCTCAACACCGGAAGAAATGCTAGATAAAGGCTTTAAAGCGGTTGGCAAGGACTTCCCTGTTTTTCTTCATCCTGAAACAAAGGAGGAATACGCACTCGCACGTACCGAACGTAAATCGGGCAAAGGTTATAAAGGTTTTACTTTCCATACTTCTGTTGATGTCACTCTTGAAGATGATCTGCAACGTAGGGATTTAACCATTAATGCTATTGCCGAAGATGAAGAAGGCAAACTTATCGACCCCTATGGTGGCGAAGCCGATTTGAAACAAGGAATGCTACGTCATGTCTCAGCCGCATTTGTCGAAGACCCATTGCGAGTGTTGCGTATTGCTCGTTTTGCAGCAAGTCTTGGTTTCAAAATCGCTCCGGAAACAACGCGGCTGTTAAAGGAAATTTCTGAAACAGATGAACTCGACGTTTTGGTTCCAGAACGCGTCTGGACTGAAACGGAAAAAGCATTGACGGGAAAATATCCAGCACGTTTTATATTGGTATTACGTTCATGTAATGCACTGGAAAAACTCTTTCCTGAAATTGACGCGCTATTTGGTGTGCCACAGCCAAAGGAATATCATCCTGAAATCGATACTGGATTACACACTATCATGAGTTTAAACCAGTCTGTACGGCTGTCAGATAACCCAATGATACGTTTTGCTGTATTGGTTCATGATCTGGGTAAAGCAACAACGCCTGAAAAAGAACTACCCCATCATCATGGTCATGAGGCTCGTGGCGTAAAAATCATCGATAAGCTATGTAAGCGTTACCGTATTCCAAATAAATATCACGAACTTGCCAGCAGTGTTTCTAGATTTCATCTTGATTGTCATCGCATTCAGGAAATGAAACCTGAAACGATATTAAAAAAACTGGAACAACTTGATGCCTTCAGAAGACCGGAGCGTTTTGAACAATTTTTAATCGCTTGTGAAGCCGATGCACGAGGACGCGCTAGCTTTGAAGATAGAGATTATCCTCAAGCAGAGTATTTTATGAACGCGCTAAAGGCCGCCAATGAAATTGACACTAAATCTCTGCAAGAACAAGGTTTTGAAGGAAAGGCACTAGGAAAAGAAATAAAAAAACAACGCATTAAAAATATTAAACAGATAATAACAAAGCCACCTTAAGAAGATCAGAGTCGGCTATATCTAACACGAGTACCATGCTCAAGCGAAAATAAAACTTCATCAGCACGTAGTTCCTTTGGAAAATAGCAACCTGAAATATTTGCTCCTGCGAAACTTGCGCCTTCCATTTTTGCATTACGAAAATCAACCCCACGCAGATCCGTCATACGAAAATAAGCATCTTCAAAATTAATATTATCCGTGATCAATCCACGTAAATCGATACGGCTCAAATCAGTGCCACTGAGATCATATTCTACTGAAGCATCATGCTTTTCATTAAATGCCTTAATATCTCCCATGCGAAGCAATTGAAACATTTCATCATCTAACACTCTGGGTTTAGTCATAAGCCTCTCCTAAATAAACCATCATTTCCTCATATCGACCAATCATCAAGCCAGCTTTAATCTAACTGAAATTGTACCTAAGTTTAAATAAATATAAAAATTAAGATTACACCTAATACTACTCGGTAAATCACAAACGGCAACATGCCAATTTTATCCAGAAACTTTAAAAAGACATAAATAGAAAGTAATGCGCTAAGGGCTGAAAAAAATGCCGTAATAAGAAAATTATTTATATCTACAACGACATCCATTTGAATCAGTTTCAATGACTCATAGCTTCCGGCAGCTAATATGATGGGAACGGCCATCAGGAATGAAAATCGAGCAGCACTTTTCCTGTCCAGTCCTAACATTAACGCAGCCGTCATTGTTATTCCCGAACGCGACGTACCGGGTACTAATGCCAAAGCTTGCGCCAAACCAATTATTATTGCATCACGCATATCAATTGAATTTATTTGTCGAATTCGTTTTCCCGTTGCATCTGCATACCAGAGCAACAAACCAAAACCAATAGATGCCGCTGCTATGATTAATGGGTCACGTAAATATGTGGAGACGATATCACGCAATAGAAAACCTGATGCGAGAACTGGAATACTGGCAATGGCCAGATACCAGAATAATTTACTATCGGGTTCACTTAACTCTTTTTTAACAATTGAATTTATACCCGCAAGCAAAATACGCAAGATATCCTTTCTAAAATAAAGCGTAACAGCGAATAAACTACCTAAATGCGCAGCAACGTCGATAGCTAAACCTTGATCCTGCCATTCTGTTAATAGGGGGAGCAAAATTAAATGTGCTGAACTCGAAACAGGTAGGAATTCAGTGATGACTTGTATAAGCGAAAGAATAATAAGTTGTATTAAATCCAATGTTTATTCCTAATAAAATTAAATATATTTATATAGGGAGAAAGACTGCTGTCGCCATCTTCTGGATAACCGCCTTCACCGTTCGATTATTTTTCCCCGCCATAATTGTCGTAATATTATCTTGTGTGCTAATAAGTTTGCCAAATAATCGTTCATAACTTATGTTGGTTACTTCTTCACCAGGCAACGAATTACTGTACAAAAATGGTTCTCCATTTGAATCTGTATTATTACTCAATTTCCAAACTGCAATTTCTATATTTCGGGCACAATTATATAATTTTTGTGGTTCAACTGTATCAAACATATAAAATTCAGATTTATAATTATAGGACTTCATGATCATCGACATGAGTCCAGCAACAAAAGCAAAGACACGATCGCCCTGATAGTCTTTATTAAATGTTAAGTTGATTAAACCCACATCATATTTTCCTTCTAGCTCAGGAAAATCCCAGGTATGTTCAAGATCAAATAACCTGACTAGATGTTCTTCCGGTAATTTAAGCTGTGATTTTTTTAGTTCGCGAGGATTACGCTTATAGAGTTTAATCATTAATTCGCGTAATAACTTTTGTGATTCCTGAATGTGTATATCCAGCACATTGTCAATGTCTGACTTTGCTATTTGAGAAATACCCGTGCCCTCCTCAACCGGTTTATTCTCTCTAACAATTTCATTGTTACAAGCGCATTGCATTAAGATAACGCATAAAATTGATATTTGCTTAACAGCAATCATTTATAATCTAACCCGCTGATCCATTATTGAAAACCCAATCAAAGTCTGATCATAATCTTTCGTTAACGCAATAATTTTAAAACGCTCACCCATCTCTTCTGGCATGGTTAACTTTCGTACTTGTTGTGCTGTTTCTGTTTGCGATTTGATACCCAGTGTAGTCATATCGGCAAGTAAATTTTCCAGGCCACAGCCAAAAAGAAAATAAGCCTGATTTGTATAACCGCTAACATGCAAATCTATAGCATCGGCACATTCCGCAACAGCAGTAAAATTGACTGACGCCGTAATATCCTGCAGGCCGGGATAAAAAAATGGATCAGAATGTACGCGATGTCGATAATGGCATAATAAACTCCCATCTGTTCTATCTGGATGATAATAGTCTGGTGTTGAATAACCGTAATCAATAAATAACATGACGCCACGTTGCAATACTTTTTCTAATCCACTTATCCATTTTGCAAGATCCATATTTATTTCAGAAATATAATTTTCGGGAAACAATTCTGGCAACTTATTTTCAAGCTGCGCTAATTCATTTTTTAATTCTGTATCTGCATCATCTTCAATCCATATAAACTCATCAATATTCAAGCCTATTTTTATTTCTTTAAATGACCCTGATGTTTTTTTAAAACGTCTTACTGCTAAAGCATCAAGTATTTCATTTGCCAATATTAATCCAGAAAATTGTTTTTCAGGCAAAGAATCTAGCCAAATAACCCGTTCCATTAAATGAGGGATAGATTGATTTAATAGTTCTTGTTGACGTTGTTTTAGATCAGCACTAACTTCAAGGATAAAATAAGATTCAGGCAATAAATCAATCTTTTCCAGTTCGAGCAACAAATCTCTAGCCATTACTCCTGTACCGGCACCTAGTTCCAGAATAGAACCTAAACCAAGTTCATCTAGAACCTGACCACATTGATGAGCCAAACATTGTGAAAACAGTGATGAAATTTCCGGTGCTGTAACAAAATCACCTGCCGCGCCGAATTTGAGACTACCCGCACTGTAATAACCCAAACCCGGCTCATATAAAACAGTAGACATATATTGCTCAAAGCCAATCATCCCACCCTGTTCTTTTATTAAATCTTTGATGCGTGCTACCAGTCTTTTGCTTTGCAGCAGTGCATCTTGTTCCGGAACAGGTAATGCTGGATCAATATTTAATGGATTCGATTGTGTCATAACACGTCCATGTTATTCTGTTTTACGAATCATTCAATATAACTATTTAGCTGGAATGGATTTTGGAATGAATTATGTAACCAATAAAACGGCATTAATAACTGGCTCAGCAAAACGTATAGGTGCTGCAATAGCTAAACATCTACACAAAGTCGGAATGAATATCATCATTCATTATAATACTTCTGCGAGTGAAGCAGATGAACTGGTCCGTGAATTAAACGAGACCCAGCCTGACTCTGCTATTTCTGTACAGGCAAATCTTGAACGTAAGGAATGTTATGCCGCTCTAATCGACGCAGCCCTTGAATTTAAAGGAGGCATAGATGTATTAATCAACAATGCATCAGCCTTCTACCCGACACTAATTGACACCTTAAGTGATGAACAATGGAATGAAATAATCAATATCAACCTGAAGGCGCCCCTGTTTCTTTCTCAACTTGCGACAGAATCATTGCACAAAAATAAAGGCTGTATCATTAATATTGCTGATATTCATGCGAACCGACCATTAACGGATCATACTGTTTATAGCGTTTCAAAATCCGGGCTTATCATGCTAACTCAGTCTCTGGCTAAAGAACTGGCTCCCACTATCCGTGTCAATGCGATATCACCAGGAGCAATAACCTGGCCAGGAGAAATGGATGATGAAACAAAGCAGGAGATACTGGATCATACTGCCATGAAAAAAACAGGCAGCATGGAAGATATAAGTAAAGCCGTTTTGTTTTTAATTAAAGATGCAGACTATATAACCGGCCAAGTACTTAATATTGATGGTGGCAGAACACTGTATTAATTAAAACTTAAAAGGTGCTTATGAAAATAGGATTTTTTTGTGAGAGTAAGGAAGCACCGCGCGCAGAACCGGAATGTATATGTAATACATGAGAATTTGAGCACGGGACTGACGCGACTATCGCGAAAAAAGACATTTTCAGGAGTGCCTTTTAGAACTTTGGGAACTCTCCATCTATAAACCACTGCTTATTCGGTTCGTTGTACCACCATTCCTGATTCAGTTTTATTTTTTTAATACTACCTTCCGACTTTTTATAATATTTAACGAGAATTTTAATATTCGCTTTCGTCTGTTCTTCATTTATAGTTTTTTCGACTTCTTCTATACCAGTAACACTGATTTCCTGAAGTGAATCTAAATCAGCTGGTGGCTGAGTACCATTTGGCGACACGTAATAACTATATAGTGTTTTATGTTCAGCCCACCGTAAAGCAACATTATGACTTGTTAAAGCTCTATCTAGACTACCCATTTTCTTCCTGGTCTGATAAGCATTACATGCAGATAATGAGCTTATTAATACAATCAAAAATATTTTTGAACCGATGCTGAAATTCATTTTGTCGGGACTCCAGTAATTATAGATTCTATTATCACAGTCTTAAAAATAATTTCCATCTATGAATGCGATTTATAATTCAATTTGGTTCAATGAAGTATAAATGATGTCAGCGTAGTCGTGATTCGCTTCTATTGATAAATGGATTTGGTCAGCTGACACAAAACTATTGGTATCAATATCCCGTAGTGTCATTTGCAACGGCAAATCAATTAAATCTGTTTTTAATTGATTTGCTACCCTGCGAATTTCGTTATTATAAGGAATAAGATTTTCATTATACGTCTCACCATTCCCCTGTTTTCCATCAAGCTCACCAATACTGTGGTTTAGAATAAACACAGGAATACTATTATTGTCTTTAGCAATACGGTGAAATTCTTTCAGATTTTTTTCGAGCTCGACCAAACCTACACGAGGAACCACGGAGAAGTCTTTAACGTTAGCATCGTTAAAACCAAACTGAATTATTAAAATGCCTGGCAATAAAGGTAATACATCCGAATCAAATCGATCAAAACCCTGTGTACTGGTATTAACAGAAATACCACGATTATGCACTTTAAAAACATCAGGTTTAGCCACATCCAATTTTTTTTGTAACAAACTGGTCCAACGTGCATTAACAGGAAACTCGGCCCCTTCAGTTATTGAATCACCAAAACAAATAATATTGATCATTAATTAAAGGATAGAGATATTTGATTTATTTTCTGTTTAGAAGTGTCAAAATTTTTCCATAATTCACTCATCGTTTTATTTTCTACGAGATGAATCAAATCAGGGACAAGGTCGCAAAGTGGTTTTAAGACAAAAGCATATTTTATGATATCAATTCTGGGCAATTCATGTTTATCACAAATCAAATTACCATATAACAATAAATCAATATCAAGTGTTCGTGGACAATAGCTTGTTTCGCTTTGCTTTCTACCAAATTGAAATTCTATATTTTTCAACTGCACTTCAATTTCATCAATATCAAATTCCGTTTTGAAACCGACGACCAAATTAAAAAAATCATCACCATCAAAACCGAAGGCTTTGCTTTCATAGACAGGGGAAATTTTAAGTTCTCCATAAAGTGATTTAAGTGCAGCTAAACCACTACGAATGTTTATTTCCCGATCGATATTGCTACCAATACCAAAATAAACCTGAGTCGCCGTCATTCTTTGTTGCCACGTTCAATGATCACACCCACATCCCTAACCCCACGAACAGCACCTTTCTTATTTAATGACAAACGACACCAGGGGACTTTAAATTCTATCATGATAATTTCGGCTATTTTTTCGGCCAATGTTTCGACTAACTCAAACTCACTTTCACCAACATAGCTCATCAAACGCTTTGCTACCGCTTTATAATTCAGCGTATCTTCAATGTTATCGCTGTTTGCTGCCTTGCGTATATCTGTCCCCATTTCCAGATCAATAATAATGGTTTGCTTCATACGACGTTCCCAGTCGTATATACCAATAATTGTATCGATCCTGAGATCTCTGAGATAAATAATGTCCATAGCGTCTTATTTTAAGTATTCTTTTGTTTATTCTGCTCAGTATACCTTTTTGAAACGAAACAACTTAGCAAGAATTCTAATATGCTAGTGTCTGAGCTTATAATCGATAATTGAATATGGAAACTATCAATATTACAAATATTGCAATTGCCACCGGTCTCGTTGTCTTTGCTTATTTATTGGGTTCAATCGCCTCGGCAATTCTGATTTGTCGATTGTTTGGTCTATCCGATCCACGCAGTGAGGGTTCCGGTAACCCCGGCGCGACCAATGTATTGCGGCTACACGGAAAAAAAACCGCCATCCTGACTTTGGCAGGTGATGTTTTAAAAGGTGTGGTTCCGGTATTACTTGCTAAAGTGATAGGCAGCTCTGACTTAATCGTTGCCCTATGTGGTCTTGCAGCTTTCTTCGGACACCTATTCCCGCTCTTTTTTAAATTCAAAGGCGGAAAAGGTGTCGCTACCTTAATCGGCGTACTATTCGCAACGCACTGGTTGTTAGGCTTAGCTTATATTTCAAGCTGGACAATAACTGCTTTGATATTCCGTTATTCTTCCCTGTCCGCACTAATAGCAGCGGCGCTGACACCGTTATATTCCTGGTTTATTTTGCAGAATATGAGTTTTTTGATCTGCCATAGCATCATGGTGATTATTCTTATCTGGCGACATCGCTCAAATATTAATAATTTAATAGCAGGCACTGAAGGCAAATTTGGTAAGAAAAAATCCTAGAACGCATTATCTAATGCCACCCCTATTTCATCTAACGGCCAGCGGGGTTTCGCCTGGAAATTTAATGATTCGGTTTGCCCTGCTTTAAGTCTCAAATAACCCGCGTAAGCGATCATCGCGCCATTATCAGTGCAAAATTCAGCTCTTGGAAAATAAACTTTGCCATTAACCTCGTTCATTAAACCATTCAAGCCCTCTCGCAACTGCTTATTGGCACTTACGCCACCAGCAGCGACGAGCTCTTTTACTCCCGTCTCTTTTATTGCTCGACGACATTTAATAACGAAAGTATCGACCAAGGCATCAACAAAAGCACGTGCGATATCAGCTCGTGTTTGTTCATCCTTGAAATCATCATTTAATTCTGCACTCACCGTATTTAAAGCGTAGGTTTTCAAACCACTAAAACTAAAATCAAGTCCGGGACGATTGGTCATTGGCCTGGGAAAACGGAAGCGCTTACTATTCCCTTTTTCAGCCAAAGCACACAATACTGGACCTCCTGGATAGGATACGCCCAATAATTTGG
>CAYTIZ010000053.1:0-11794 GCA_964437885.1 uncultured Enterobacteriaceae bacterium | reverse complement strand
GATAATGGAAAGGAGTTTGCTGGACATAAAAAGATAGCCAGTAAACTCAATGCAGCATTTTACTTTGCCCATCCTTATGCGTCATGGGAACGTGGTCTGAATGAAAACACCAATGGCCTCATTCGCCAATACTTCCCCAAGGGAAGTGATTTCACAAACGTTACCCAGAAGGAAATCAACCGAGCAATGAATAAATTAAACAATCGACCAAGAAAATGTCTTGGCATTAAAACACCGAATCAGGTATTTTTAGATATCAACCCATCCGTTGCACTTGTGAGTTGAATCTGCGGACGATTATATCCATATTATTATTAATTATTTTTTTAAAACTTGTTCTGGGTAATTATTATAAAATTTCTTACTAAATCTAAATTGATAGAGTTATGCATTAAATGAAAAAAGATAGTCGAATACTCATTCACGGTGCCGGCGTTGCTGGACTAACATGTGCTATATGGCTAGGTAGAAACGGGTTTCGTCCGGTTGTGGTAGAGAAATCTCCTCATATAAGAGCTACTGGCGGATTTATTATTGCATTGTCTGGTACCTCCTATCGATTTGCTGATGAGTTAGGAATACTGCCAGACTTACAAGCTCGAGACTCGGACATATATTCTTCCGGTTATCATGACAAAAAAGGGAATACATTATTACATCTGGATTATAAATATCTTTTTAGCGGTGTTGATTACATCCAGATAACACGCGATGAAATTGAAAATGTACTTTTTCAGCACGCAAAAGATTGCGGGGAATATCGTTTCAGCACGAGTGCTGAAAAAATCATTCAGAATGAATCTGGGATAGTACAAGTTGAATTTAATGATGGAAACCAAGAAGAATTTGATCTTGTCATTGGTACCGATGGACTTCATTCCACAATTCGTAGACTTACTTTTGATGAAGCTGATGTTACAAAGCACTATCTTGGTTTACAAGTTGCTGCGTACAAACTTGATAATATTGTCGGTCTGAAAAACAAGTTTGAATATCACATGGAGAAGGATCGGTACATGGTTCTTTATAGCAGTCGTGATGGAAAGCTTGGATGTGTGTTTGTCTGGAAATCGGATCAAAAAGAAGCTCCACCAATAGAACAACGTTGGGAGGTATTAAAGGAAAATTATAGTGATGCTGGTTTGTTGACCAAGAAGGTCATTGATAATTTTCCAAATACAACACCAATATATATGGATCCGCTAATTCAGATCGAAATGAAACAATGGCATCGTGGTCGTGTTGTAGTTATAGGTGATGCTGCCCATTGTATGACATTATTATCAGGACAAGGTGCTTCTTCTGCTTTTGCTGATGCTTGCTATTTATCCAAGGCTTTGATCCATGGGGAACCTGAAGATGCTTTTAAGACATTGGAAGAAACTATGCGACCTGCAATCATTGATATGCTTCCTGCAACCAGAAAAGCCGCTATGTGGTATGTCCCACGTAGTAAAGTTAGACAAATAATTCGAGATACCGGAATGAGAATGTTACCCGTTAATTATTTCAAGGGTTACTTCAAGAAAAAATACATGAAGATCTAAATTGGATAATTCAAATGGATTTTATTTTTACACTTGATCTGGAAGAACATCGTCCGGATGATTCTTATACCAAACGATATCCCACTATAACGAGAAGTATTCTTGATTTTTTAGACGAACGAAATATCAAAGCTACTGTATTTGTGCTTGGCAAATTAGCGGAAGATGAACCTAATCTTATTAAGGAGATATCGTCAAGAGGACATGAAATAGGATTTCATACCTATTCACATGTTCATATAACCAAAGAAGATCCAGAATCTTTTAGACTACAAACAAAAAAGAGCAAAGCATACATTGAAGATTTGATAGGTCAGCCAATATATGGCTTCAGGGCGCCTGCATTTTCACTGACTAGTAAATCATTATGGGTATTGGATATTCTGAAAGAACTTGATTTTATCTATTCGTCCAGTGTGCTGCCAGCGAATAATCCGATTAATGGATTCCCTGAAGCACCAAAGAAACCATTTCTTTGGTCAAATGGTTTGCTCGAAATCCCCGCACCTGTGGCTCAATATGGCTCATTAATAATTCCGTATCTTGGTGGGATATACTTGAGGTACTTGCCAACATTCTTAATTAATCATTTTCTAAATAAGAAAAATAATCAACAATCGCTTTGGCTATATTGCCATCCTCATGACTTTGATTATCAAGAACCCTATTACACTATTAAAGGAACATCTCAACTTACCAGTATCCTTCTCTGGTTTAATCGAAAACATACTTTTAGGAAAATAGAACAAATACTCTCGGATAATTCTGTATCTAACTCGGTTTCTTTTATAGAACAAATAAATTCCGGGAAGTATGAGAATCTTGATACGTTTATTTTACCTTCTGAAATGCACAAATCTTGAAAAGAGAGGGTAAGACTGCAAATGGCAGGTTAATAATGATTCCTTTTTTAAAACCAAATCCTTCTATTGAATCTATAAGGTTATAAATGTTTGTATGATGATAGTCTGCTTTATCTCCAAATCCTGCAATAAGTCGCCCCAGTTTATATAACAAACTTTCGGTTGGTCCTGAGATCAAGAATCGACCTTTTGGTTTAAGTACACGGTCAAAATGCTTTAAGTAGTCATCCAAATTTTCAACGTGTTCCAAAACGTCGGCAGCAATAACCACATCTAATGTCTCATCCTCAATATCACTTAGATCATTTAAAAATGTCACATTGGCATTCTTTTTTTCACACAGTTTCATTGCATATTGTGGATATAAATCTATTGCATATACTTTGGAGTAGTGTTTACTAAGTTCGCATAAAAAAAGGCCTATACCGCAACCAAATTCCATCACCGAGCCTGAATTAGTATCAAGCATATTTGCTAAACAATCATAACGTTTCCACATCAGCCAACGTATTAATGGGTTTTGATGCATATAAGTTGGAATAGCCATTTCATCCCTATCATGCTCCGTAATATCACTTATTGAAATCGAAGTGATTTCCTGAATTTCTTCTTTGCTTATTCGATCAATCATCTGTAAAAATTAACTCCTTAAACTATCCAAGATTTTTGGATATTAACGGTCCAATTAGATTTGCTACAGGCAGAGGTAATTTTTGCCAGATTTTAATATACATACTATATTTTGAATTCATAGGATTAAAGTCAGGGGTATGCTTCGCTCCAATTAAAAGCTGTTGGTAGTATAGTTTCGTAGGTTTAAAACCCCAGTTTTTTTTAAAACTATAAGAACCGGTGCCTTCTATACTTCTACCAAAGTCAAAATTACGAATATTTTTTTCACAACTTCGTCGCAATAATTCCCAGTACATAAAATCGTATGCTTTTAGCTGCCGAGCTTGCAGAAGTCCTCCCGCATAATATGGTAGTACCGTATCACCAAAATAAAAACTTAAGACACTACTAATTGCCTTACCGTTTTTTGTGATCGTTAAAATTTCACAATCATCACCAAATTTTTCTTTGAGTATTTTAAAATATCGTTTCGGATAAACTGGTGTGCCCAAGTTTCTAACACTGACTGAGTAGAGATGATAGAATCTGTCGATATCGCAATCAATAATACTCTCAAGATTATTCTTTATTCCTTTTCGTACCATTGCTCGTTGTTTTCGTGGAATTTCGTTTAAATTTGTATCAACATTAGATGAAATTTCTTTTTTGAACGTGTGATAAAAACTTTTACATGGCCAATTATTCTGATTACTAGAGGTGTTTCTAAGTTCTAGATAATCTACATTTAAGTTTTTGGCTAAATATTTAGCTTCTTCAGTTAACATTTGTGTTGCTTCTTTTGAATCACTACATATACCGCCGTAAACACAAAACGGTGTTGAAATCAGTGTGTGACCAAACAAAAGGCTCTTTACTTCAGCTAGCGGGAGTATTCCTACAATGTTTCCATTGTCTTCCGCATACATATAGTGAGTTTTTAAATTGTAGGCAGTTTCAATAATCGATTTCCATTCTGCACGATGACAGAAGGATGAGAGTGAATTGGACTTCACATAATCATTCCATGAATTCAATTCATCATCAGAAAGTAATTTTATATGCATGAATTTTTAAGATAAAAGTTATTTTTCTACTATGAGAAAACAAGATGCGCCTAATGTCTTGGCACCGATTGTATCCAATTTATGAAAATTCCAATTGAACAGTGGAAAAGTAAGATATTGGCTCACTACAGAAAAACCAATTTTATTAGAATATGATGCTAGATCACTGACATAGTTATCATAATAAGGAAACTCTGGTCGGCCTGTTATTTTATCCACATATCGATAAATAAAGACTGCCAATTTATGGATAAAAGCTCTGTCGTTTCTCCAGATAAAAATTGACCTGCCACCAGGTTTTAAAACTCGATAAACTTCATCAAGGAGATATTCTGCTTTATAATTAGGCTGTTGATTAAGGAATTGACAATTTATTACTTGGTCAACACTCGAATCAGCAAGAGGTATTGAGAATACATCGCCTCTGACTATGTATATACTATTATCTTTTGCATCGTGGCAGGCTATTTCATTAAAATCAATTCCAATAATCAACCGACTATTTTCATTGATTGGTTTCAGCATCAAACCCGAACCGCATGCAAGGTCAACAATCACTTTATTGTTATCAGATATTTCTGATAAGATCATTTCCTGTTCTTTTAGAAAATATTTTTCAAGCCGATAACCGTTTGCCTTTGGATTTATAATGCCAAAGCGACTACGCATCACACCGTATAGTTCATCAACTTCAGAATCCGCTTTATTTCGATTTATATCGGGAGCACTCAATTTATTACTCTTTTTGACATTAGCTTGATCGTACTTAGTACAATACCCCAAAATATAAATGGGACAATAATAATAACAAACCTGACAACAATGGTAGCACTTGCGGCAAGTGTTAAAGACATGCCTGCTAAAAGTAAAAGACTTGTTAGACCAACTTCGCTAATACCAAACCCACCTATCGTTTGTACAGGAATGATTGCTAGAAAATTATAAGCTGCTCCTAGTATTACACTGTTAGAGGTGACCAAAGGCAACTGTAATGCTTTCATTAAAAAAACAAAGCCTCCTAAATTACATGCCCATTTTAAAAATGTGAGTATTATTGTCTGAATAGATTTTATTGGAGTTAATCTATGTCGGTGCCATATCCTTGCTTGTAAAAGCATTCTTAAAACTTGATGCAACCATTTGCTTTCTATATATCCATTCTTTAGTAAAATCAATTTTATTGGGATTGCAAGTAAGCGATCAAACCAGATCAACATTATGGATACTATAGCGATTATAGTTGTTGCAATAATATTGAGATGATTTGAGTCAGAAAATGGTGTCATTGTTATAGCGGTAATAAGAAATATACTACTCAAAATAATTATATCAAATAATCTTTGCACCAGAATATTCATTAGTGCAGGGCTTGTATTCTGGTTTAAGTATTTTTTAAGTAATAAAATAACGGCTATTTCACCTAAACGTATAGGCAGAAGAATTAAAAAGACAACATACCATGCAGTTACTTTGAAACAGGATGACATGCTTGTTTGATTTGGCGTTAGTAAGTAAAAGCGTAATGTTGTGAAAACTCCTTCAGCAAGAAATAAAACAAGGCAAGACAACAGGAATACAGGAGACGTTTTAAGTATGATTTCTGTAGCAAGAGTCCAGTCAACTTGACTGAAAACCATTGCTAACAGAATGAGACTAATAACCGTTGCAGATATCCAAATGAACGGACTTGTACGCTGACTAATATCTTGCCAGATTTGCATTTAATTAATGTTGCGATTTCTAAATCTGCTAGAAAGAAAGCTAACGATAGTGCAGAGTACGATAGCAATACTAATAGAATAAAATGGAATCAGCACTAGGTTATAACGCGGCATATTGACCGAAATGAAGGCATGTAGAAAGGCAAGGAACCATGCAGGCAAACTAAGATAAATTAATTTTTTATTAATAGGGTCACGAAAACGAAGAGAAATAATTATAAAGCAGAGTAAACCAAGCACTCCCCAATATTTGGATACAAAAATACCACGCCAAAAAAGTGGTATGGTGACCATACTGTGTTTAAACAGGTTGCCTATGACTTCATTTTTTAAAAGATAACCAAGTGCTTGATCAGGGGTATCCGTATTTGCTTTAATTTTTTTCATTACTTGTTCTGTTCCTGCAAGGAAATAAGAACCTTCATCGAAATTAAGTTTTTCATAGTAACTTTTAGGGAATATTTTCTTCGAAATACTGTCGCCAGAATCTGGAAACCAATAAATAAAAGAAACAGCCCACTCAGTCCAAGACATCTGATTGTAAGCTGTTCTATAGGCTAATATTATTCCGCCATAATTACCTGTTAAAGAAGGATTATCAAAATGAAGATAATTTCTTGCTTGCCAAGGGGCAACAACAGCACAATAAGAAATAAATACTAAAAATAATGATTTCCATAAAAACTTATTATTTTTGACCAAGCATAATAGAAGTTGAACAATAAGTATTATGAGAAAAAGGTAATGATATTCAGGTCGGGTTAAGGTAAGCAAGCCTAAAAAAAATGCAGCGATAGCGTACCATCGTATTTGATTGGTTTTTAATATTAGAGATAAGGATAATATAAAAATAGAAAATAACGGAATTATTAATCCTTCAGTCAAAAAACGATTAGCAAAGTAAAATAATTCGCCTGAAAGTAAGGCAAAAATTGCCGAAACCCAAGCTATGGGTGTCGATTTTGTTACAATTATTGTTGTTAGCCAAATACTACATAAAGTGAGAACAACAAGAAAACATTGCAAGTAGATAAAAAAATTGAAATTTAGTTTGCAAGAAGTTCCATCATTATTTTTTAGTAAACAAATCAAACTTTTTTTCAGATCACTATCAAAACTCATTGTTGTAGCTATTAATAAAGGATACAGAGGGGTGTTTTCATTTCCCGGCTCGATACTGCCGGAACTATCTTTGGTCAATCCAAATACGCCCTGTTCTTCCAGATTTACACTATATTGAATATATCTAAGCGCATCATAAATAGGTAAAGGTGTTTCTATAAAATTATGTTGATAAAAAAATACTGTAGTTAATGAGCATATAGAAAAACATATAAAATGTTTTGAAAATAGATTTCTCATGATTATATTTTTAACCGTTACAAATTGATCTGAAGTTGCGTTATAGGTATTTTATTACAATTATTAAAACTTTATTGATCAAGTAAATGGTGTAGGGGTATTAAAGGTTTGTTGTCAATATCGAAACTTAAAGCAGATAATAATAGCTGTAATCCTATAATAATCGGTAATGCAGCTAACATGACAGTTCCAGCTGTTGCAGAAGTACTAGAGTTAATGCTATCGATCCATTTTACAACACCAAATATTATTCCATAACATAGTAATATCGGACCAAGCACCCACTCTACAGATGCCAGATGAAAGTCACGCAGAAAATAATTATAAAAAATACGTTTTAGGAAATTATTTAAATGTTTGAAGGAAAATTCAATCAAACTACGAAATATTGATAGGTTACTTATTTCGTTTTCGTACTTAGATTGCATTGGAATATCAATGACGACGGCACGTAATGTGTTTAATCTAAAAAGCATATCGGATTCAAAAAAATAACGGTTACTAATTTTTGATAATGGGATAAGTTTTAATACATTCGCATGTATTGCTGTATAACCATTATTAGGGTCAAAAAGCCTCCAATATCCCGTAGAGAATTTACTCATAAACGACAATACGGCATTCCCTAATAAACGAATTTTTGGCATTGACGAAAGACTCTCCAATCGATAGAACCGATTTCCTTTCGTGTAATCAGCATGACCCTTAATGATGGGATCCACAAACCGAGAAATGATAGATGGGTCCATCTGTCCATCTGCATCTAATTTTACAATATATTTAGCGTCATCTTTTAATGCAGCTTGATAGCCAGTTATCATTGCGCCACCTACACCATAATTTTTTTCGTTATAAATAACAGTTGCCCTTGAGTCTTTTGAGGTGCTTTCAATGTATTTGCCCGTTTCTTCTGGACAAGCATCATCAATACAATAAATTTTATCGACACAAGACGGGATGTTATTAATAACGTCTATTACATGCGATTTTGCTTTGTAACAAGGCATAACAACGGCGATGTTTAATTCTGTTTTTTTAATGTTATTCATGATGATTACTGTTCGGATAGAAATAATAAAGGGTCTACCGTTACATTATTCAACATCACACTCCAATGAAGATGTGCGCCGGTAACTCGACCAGTTAATCCAACATTGCCGATTATATCACCTGTTTTTACTTCTGTACCTTCTTCAATGCTAATACTATCCATATGGCAATACATGGTAATTAACCCCTGACCATGATCGAGGAATACGGTATTGCCGTTAAAGAAATAAAGACCCGTATTAATGACAGTGCCGTCGGCAGGGGCAACGATGGGGGCTCCTTTTGGCGCGGCTATATCCAGCCCGCTGTGGGGCCTTCTCGCTTGTTTATTAAAAAAACGCCGTAGACCAAAAGGACTGCTATAAGGTCCTTCAGCGGGCGATATAAATTTTAAAGGCACATCCTCATTATTACTCCAATGAGACTTTGCTTTTGAAATTAATTTTTTCTCTTTAATAATACGCGACATGTCTTGTTCGTTAGGATTGACCTTGCGTTTATTTTTTATCGTCAGGTATTGTGTTTCGTAGTCTTTATTTTCTACTTCGAATTTATAATTTGTTTCTATGCCATTGCTTTTGACCTGCAGATTATGTGCGCCTACTCTTGCGGACAAAGGTATGCCGACAATGGCTTTCCAGTTATTGCTAGAACCGACTATCATTACTTTACGATCATAAAAATAAGCGTCAGGTTTATCTTCTATCTGAATAGAAATGATTGCTAAACCACCGGGCACGGTTGATTCGGTTGGAAGTTCAAGTGCATAGCCACTATAAACTACAGTGAATAAAGAGAGTGTGAGCGCTAGACTGAGTAAATTATTTTTCATGAATTGCATCTATAGTCGAATCGATTTCCGATGTGGATAATCTAATTCGAAGTTGATCCCCGGATTGAAGATATTTTGTATTTGTTACAATTTTATTTGTTTTCTGTTCAGTGACTATGGCATAACCTCTTTCCAGAGTAGATATAGGGCTGACAGTGTTCAGCAATTGACTTAGATTTGAAACTTCATCGTGTGCTTTTTCAAGTGACCGAGTAATTGATTTTTTAAATTGCATTTGTAACACATTAACTTTTTCAATTTGTTGACTAATTCTATGTGCTGGATTTAATTCATTAACCTTTCCAGAAATTTCAGTAAGGGTCATCTTTTTGTTCGATATTTGTTTTTCAGCTTGATGTTTTAGACGTATTGAATACTCATCAGTTCGTTGAATTAATTCCATTAGTCGTTGTTTCGGATGAGGCACACGTTTCGATAATAATTCAATCCGACTTTGAAAGTTGTGTAAGGTTTGTTTTTGAGAACGTATCAATTGTTCTTCACGATGTTTTAATTTTGTTATAACTTCAATACTGTCAGGACTAATTAATTCTGCGGCAGCTGAGGGTGTTGCCGCTCTCTGGTCAGCAACAAAATCGGCTATGGTAAAATCAATCTCGTGGCCTACTCCGCTAACGAGTGGTGTTGTGATATCAAATATTGTTCGTGCAACAATCTCTTCATTAAAAGCCCATAAGTCTTCTATTGAACCTCCGCCTCGCGCAAGAATGAATACATCGCATTCTTTGCGTTGTTCGGCAAGCTTTATGGTATTGGCTATCTCTACAGCGGCATCTTCCCCCTGAACAAGCGTAGGATAAATAATGACATTAGCAGAAGGATATCGGCGCTTTAATATACTGAGAATATCCCGAACAGCAGCGCCCGTTGCCGAAGTGATAATGCCGATATTTTTCGGAAATAGCGGGAATAGTTTTTTATGTTCTTCATCAAATAAGCCCTCAGCAGACAGTTTTTGTTTCAAAGCCTCAAACGCAAGTTGTAGTGCGCCAGCACCAGCGGGTTCCAGCGATTGAATGATGAGCTGATATTCGCCGCGCCCTTCATACAAGCCCACATTAGCTCGAGCCATAATTTGCATGCCATTTTCAGGTTCAAATCGTAATCCCGATTGGCGATTCTTGAACATAGCACATCTGACCTGGGCGGTATTATCTTTCAAACTGAAATAAAGATGGCCTGATGCCGGTTTGGCAAGATTTGATATTTCACCCTGTACCCAAACTGTCGGAAATACTTCTTCAAGCACGGTCCGTACTTCACGATTTAAACGACTGATCGTGTATATATCGTTTGCAGTAGGTGATTTATTGTTTGATACAGACATATTTAATCATGTTAAGCCAAAAGAAGTGCCAAACAAAGCATAAGACGGCTTGCCCTAAACCAAGTTACGACTATACTGCGCGGTTAATTTAAATCTAAAATGGTCCTATCATGATTATTGCAGAAGAAGCCCTGACCTTTGATGATATTTTATTAATTCCGGATTATTCGGATGTCCTGCCTCGGGAAGTATCATTACAAACTCAATTAACGCGTGAAATCACCATGAATGTCCCGCTGGTCTCCGCTGCCATGGATACGGTGACCGAATCAGGTTTGGCGATAGCTTTGGCTCAAGAGGGTGGTGTCGGTATTATTCATAAAAATATGAGTCCGGAATTACAGGCTAAAAATGTGCGCCGGGTTAAAAAATATGAAAGTGGCGTTATCACAGAACCACATACTGTTGGCCCTCAAACCAGTATTCAAGAAGTTATCGATTTGACCCGAGAGAAAAATATTTCCGGTGTGCCTGTGGTCGATGGTGATGATTTAATCGGTATAGTGACGAGTCGAGATTTACGTTTTGAAACAAAGCCCGACGATCCGGTCAGAAATATCATGACGCGCAAAGAAAACTTGGTCACAGTTCGGGAAAATACGAGTAAAGAAAAAGTTCGTGCATTATTGCATAAACACCGTATTGAGAAGGTGTTAGTTGTGAATAATAAATTCCAACTTGCGGGTTTGATTACAGTAAAAGATATGCAAAAGGCATCGGAATATCCTAATTCCTGTACCGATGAATCCGAGCGTTTAAGAGTTGGTGCCGCTGTCGGTGTCGGCGAGGCATCAATGCTTCGAGTTGAGCAATTAGTTGAATCAGGAGTAGATGTTATTGTTGTTGACACTGCACATGGCCACTCTAAAGGCGTTTTGGATATGGTCAAATGGGTTAAAACCACATTCAAGGATACTCAGGTTATCGGCGGTAATATCGCAACAGGTGATGCGGCACTAGCTTTGGTTGATGTAGGAGCTGATGCAGTCAAAGTTGGAATTGGTCCAGGTTCAATTTGTACCACACGTATTGTAAGTGGTGTTGGTATGCCACAGATTTCTGCAGTTGCAAGTGTTACCGCAGCTCTAAAAGGCAAAGGTGTTCCTGTTATTTCTGATGGAGGTATTCGTTATTCTGGTGACATTGCCAAGGTTCAGGCGGTAGGTGCATACAGCACCATGATTGGTAGTTTGTTTGCCGGCACAGAGGAAGCTCCAGGTGAAGTCGAACTTTATCAAGGTCGTTCCTATAAATCTTACCGTGGCATGGGTTCGCTTGGGGCCATGTCACAACATCATGGTTCTTCAGATCGCTATTTTCAGGAAAATGATGAAATCGAAAAATTGGTTCCCGAAGGTATCGAAGGTCGTGTTCCGTTTAAAGGTCCGGTACACG
>CAYTIZ010000052.1:0-11805 GCA_964437885.1 uncultured Enterobacteriaceae bacterium | reverse complement strand
TTTATTTTAAATTCATATATAAAGTATTAGCCACAGACGACTGCATGGACGCATGAGGTAGAGTCGCGTCGGGAACAGCGACCGAGATCATAGAGGGCACCGAGAAAAAGAAAAATAGGCAGTACTGATAATACGAAACTTACTATAATGTGTTCATTCTTTTATCTTAAACTCTGTGTCCTCTGTGTCCTCTGTGTCCTCTGTGTCCTCTGTGGCAAATTAGTTAGTAATTTTGTTCTGCAATCATATGAACAAGCAAGTAGTTTACTTTCTGTTATGATAATACTTAATATAGCAAGTTGCCTCTAAATACATATGATTAAAACTATAAAGACTTATTTTGAAGAGTTACTGCAGGGCAATTCTGAAAACAAAACATCGCATAAAATCACAATTGAACTAGCCACTGCTGCATTAATGATTGAAATAAGTCTGGCAGACGATCATATTCATGAAGAAGAACGTCGCGTTATAAAAAAGCTGTTAAATAATAATTTCAACCTGCCTGAGAATAAAATAGATGAACTTATCGCTCTAGCAGAAGACGAGGTTGACCATGCCGTTTCTTTATATGAATTTACACGACTACTCAATGATTCGCTATCTATGCTAGAGAAGATCAATATTATCGAAAACTTATGGCGAGTAGCGTATGCGGATTCGGTTGTTGATAAGTACGAAGAATACTATATTAGAAAAGTTGCAGACTTGCTCTACATCGCTCACTCAGATTATATTAAATCCAAATTAAAAGCAGATAAATGAACCTCGCTCAGGACTTCTGTTCAAGTAACAACTGAATTAGCTGATCTTCAAGCTCAATACGTGTCGTTAATTCTTCACCAAGCATTGATACATCTTCCGGAAAGTGATCAAGTTTCCTGTCCTTATTTCCCGAATTATATTTTTCATCAAATGCCAGCGCAATCTGTGTTGTCTGTTCAATTCGTGGATATATTTGCAAAGCAAGATCTGAAACCGCTTTTCGGCGTTCTTTACCTTCAGCTATTCGCTCATAGAGACCAAAATGACCCGCAGCGATGTAATCAACCAAGACCTGGACAAACTCTTCAAGATCAGCGCCCAGTTGATCTGGCTTATTTTTTGAACTATCTGATGAGACTTGTAGCAATAATGACAATAACTGATTCCGCTCCTTGAGCATATGTTGAATCAGTTCATTAGTGGCGCCTCCCCTCTCCTGAATTTCATTTAATTGTTCTTTCATTTACCACACCGCCTATTTCGAGGTTAAATCCATTCCTCTATTTTATTATTTTGGCGATCAATTTCATGACCCCCTTATTCGAAAAATTGTCTATACTGCAGCACAACAATATAAGCAATTTCAACTGATATAATGCCATGACTGATACGCTCGTCAACTACTAGATAGGCTGAGTATAGTAATGAAGCTATCTGCCTGTAAATCCACTATATTTTTTAATTTCTGTATCGGATAAACTGCTAGAATTTATTCACTATCACAATAAAATAGTTCTCCATTAATTTCATGCCTGATCGAAACATTATTAATAACATGGAAATACCAGGTTATAAAATAGAAAGAGAAATTGGCAAGGGTGGGATGGCGACAGTATATCTCGCTATTCAGGAATCGCTTGAACGCTCTGTCGTCCTGAAAATTATGGATAAGGTTCAAAGTGCTGCTGAAGATAATATGACTCAGCGCTTTGTCGATGAAGGCCGAATCGTTGCCTCTTTACATCATCCGAATATTGTTACGATATATGACATTGGCCTATCCGGCGATGAACTCTATATATCAATGGAATATGTGCAAGGCGGCGATTTAAAACAACGCATGGAATCCCATGTTTCTCCAAAAATTGCCCTTGAGATTGTTTCAAAAATAGGCTCTGCTCTAAGCAGTGCACATACACATAATGTTATTCATCGAGATGTAAAACCGGCAAACATACTTTTTCGGGAAAACGGTACGCCATTACTGACTGACTTTGGCATTGCCAAACAAACAGACTATGACAAAGATCTTACTTCTACCGGTATCTTTCTAGGTAGTCCAAATTACGTCAGTCCAGAACAGGCTGAAGGAAAAAGGGTTGATGGACGTTCTGATATATACAGTCTTGGTTGTATATTCTATGAAATGTTAACGGGATATAAACCTTATCATTCCGACTCCGTTATCGACATCGTCATTCAACATAAAACCTCTCCCGTGCCGACACTGCCTGAAAAATTCGTTATTTATCAATCGCTATTAGACAGAATGATGTCCAAGAATCTCGATGAGCGCGTTGCCAGCGCAGATGAGATGCTAAAAAGCGTAGAAAAACTTCAAGCAGTGGAAGATAGCGGCAGCAATGAGTTAGTGCCTGATTTTGATATAACTGGCATGACAAAAAATACAGATGACAAAAAAAATACAAAAAAGAAATCCAGCGTCATATTGATTTCCTTATTAATTTTATCAGCAATATTCTTTTTCGGACTACAGTTTGTTGAAATAAAACTGAAAAGTTCTAATGTACGCATGGATCAGATATCAACTAGCAGCGTTCTACCGTCATCTACGTCTACTTCGACTAACCTTGCAGAACAAACAATAGAAACGATTCAAGCTACACCAAAAACTGTCCTTGAAACTGGATCCGAACCAGTAACTAAAGAAGCTCAAGTGAGTGAAATTAAGCTTCCACCTGTGTCTGAACAAGTAACACGAGCCTTGGCCTGGCTAGGCAAACAAAGCCTGGATGAATTTAAATTAACTTACCCACCCAAGGATAATGCTTACTATTATTTTTCCCGCTTATTGGAACTACAGCCTGATAATCGATCTGCTTATGAAGGAATACTGTCGATTGCTGAACGTTATGTCATTCTTGCCGAACGATCTCTTGCTAGCAATGAAGTTGAAAAGACACGAACCTATATTGAAATAGGCCTACAAATTAATCCTAGAAACGAGGGTTTATTATCCTTACAGTCTTTATTAACGAATCAAAAGGCGGGTTTCATGCAGACGATCAAATCTTTTTTTTAGGATATTAAAGACCCTTGCACAAGCAGGGATTTTGTTCTCTGGCTAGGCAAAAACGCACAGAATGAGGGAGTTTATAAATATAAATGACCGATTGAGTACGTTTTTAACGACACCAGAGGAGAAAATAACAATTGTGCAAGGGTCTTTTTACTCTAGTGCTTGTTTAGCACTCTCAGTCTGCGATTTTTCCCAATTTGTAATCATTGCACGTAATTCATCAATACTTTTATCCGCAATACTATCTTTCTCTTGTTCATCATCCTGATTTTCTTCAGGAAACAAGGCTTCTGTTACAAGTTCATCGGTTGAATCCATTTCATCTATATCATCTTGACTGGATTGTTTAGATTTATCTGGCTTCGCTTTTTTGTATTTCTGCTTCAGTTCTTGCGCTTTGGCAATTTTCTCTTTAGCCTTTTGACGATCTTCTTCAACTAAAATAAATGCCTGTTGACGCATACGTTGGCGTACCTCATCTGAAACATCAACTGCCGTATCATCAATGAGACGACCATTATCGAATACAAAAACCCTCGGCCCACCAGCAGCACTTCGATACCAGGCTGGCGGCTTACCGGACAATTGCGTGGTTTCGACACCCGACTCAGTCCATTGATACATTCGCGCTTCTACCGCGCTTGTAGTAACTGAGAAAAGTAGTATTAATAAAATTCGCATAGTTTCCAAACCTGACATTACCTTTTTATTATATGACAAATAATAACAAAACGTATATCTACCCACATATTAATGACCGATTTTCAGTCATCAACGCCGATGCATTTTAAATAGGCATCTTCTAGGCCTTCGGCGCTGTATTGCTCACAACATTCAGATGGTGAACCGTTAAAACATATTCTGCCGTTGTGCAGTACAACAATACGGTCACAAATACTCTCTACGTCTGCTAACAAATGTGTACTAAAAAAAAGTGTCTTGTCTGTTTCCTTCAAACTGATCAAATGCCGTTTCAAATAGGCACGTGCTTTAGGATCCAATCCGCTCATCGGTTCATCAAACAGAAGCATGGGACGCTGACTTAAAAAACAGGATGCCAAACCCAATTTTTGTGCCATTCCTTTTGAATAATGTCGTACCGACTTTTTCAATGCAGAGAGTTCCAAATCAAGAACCTTGAATATTTCTGCTATGTCTGTTTCTTTCAATTCAACCTGATTCAATTCAGTCATATAAGAAAGAAAATCTTTTCCGGTTAAATAATAAGGCGGCAAAAACTTCTCCGGGAGAAATGATAATGATAGGCGCGACGATGTTTCTCTATGCGACTGCCCAAAGATTTCAATATTGCCTGTTTTTATTGAAATAAAATCTAACACAGATTTTATTAGGGTCGTTTTACCAGCACCATTAACGCCTACCAAGCCAATATACTCACCTTGATTAACCGATAAATTAATATCGATTAATACAGGATGGTCTTCGTAACTCTGGTTTAATTGTTCAATTTTTAGTGCGATTTTAGTCATTGTTTCTATATAAAACCTTATCGAACATTGCTGCTCGGTAATTGCTCAACTGCTTGCTCGGTTCTATCTCCTGATTCGCTCTCAGCCTCTGTTCCAGACTCGACTCTACCGATTACTTTCTGTAATCGTACCTCCTGCGTCCATGCAGTCGTGTCCTCTCGCGACATACTATCCTTCCATGAACATTCATCGGTTATGTGCTCCTGCACAATCGATATACATCACATCCCTGTGAATAAAAATGCCCGCATAATGCGGGCATTAATATTTAGCTATTTGACAGATAATTAGTAAACAAAAACCTGCGGACAATCCTGATCATCGTCAAAGGTATCGTAAATATCCGTTGCTCCCTCGGTTCCCGCCGCATTTGAAGGTCCAGTTGCTGCCGTTGTTGTTGAACAAGTTACAAATGCCGGTGCAAATTCGACTGTGTCAAAGACAGCCCCGCCACCAGTAGCAGTTGCCGCATCAGATAATCTTAATACGCCCGTATTCGGCAAACCATCATCTACCTTGACATCTAACTCTCTAGCGATAGCCACAGGTACATTTCGTCCCAAGTGTAGATTCAAGCGTATTGAAGCAGTACCCGTATAACCGGCATTACGTGTCAGAATCAATGCACCATTAAAAGCATTCAGTGGTCCAACCTGGGTTGAAACATAAGTCGCTTCATTGCCAGGATCTGCCGTTGCAGGAGTAAAACCACCACCGAGAAAATTAGACTTAGCCAATTGTTCCCACACTGCAGCAGCTTCCATAGTCGTATTATCAAGTTGTCCATTACCGGTAATACCTGCAACCGCTGTCGGTAGATTAACCGTTACACCAATTGCTTGTGAGGCACTGGTAAATAACCAGTCGCCCGGCACCTGTCGATAACGATCGATATATCCATAGTAAGCAGCCTGAATACCTGAATTTTGATCAGCTAGGTTGCGAACTCGCGCACTACTAATTAATTCCTGACCTTTGAGAATACCACCGAGTAACAACCCAATAATGACTAATACGATTGCTATTTCAACTAATGTAAAACCTTTTTGTTTCTTAATATTCATTGTTCACCGCTCTCCATAAATAATCTTTTATTTCTTAATGCTTATCTACAAAGCAGAGATCGTGCCAAAACTATAACTAATTGATTATATTAATATAACTTATGTTTTTCTAAAGTTTCTTATTAAGATCATGACGACAGTTCAACAATACTGATGAGATATCAACAGTTCTAACATTTAGATGATTTCTTTGGACTCGGGTCAGAGCATCGTCAAGCTAACGAAAAAGTAGACGGCAGAAATGAATTGATTCTTCTGTACGCTGGTGGAAATTTAAACAACGCTCTGACCCAAAGTCAGAACTATTTGACGCAATGTCAAATATGACATAATGTAAAAATATACGACTATGAAAGAGACTAAAAAGAAAAAACTTAAAAAAGCAGGGTGCAAAGTAAGTTCAACAGATGAATTTCTTGGGCTTTCTCCTGAAGAATCAGCTTACATTGAAATAAAACTTGCCCTATGTGATTCTGTAAAACTGACTCGCCAAAAAAAACGACTCAGTCAAGTTGCGTTTGCAAAGAAGATTTCTTCCAGTCAATCACGTGTAGCAAAAATAGAAGCAGCAGATCCATCTGTATCTATTGACCTTATTATTAAATCTTTATTTGCTCTCGGCGTTTCTAAAAAAGAAATGGCTAGAACAATTACTACGAACAAGTAGCTTATTGTATGGCAAAATTACAATCTGACGATGACTAATTTTATACGCAAATAATTAATGTCTAAAATATCAAAAACTAATCTGATAAAGATATCTGTCATCTTCAGTGTATTTATGATGTTTCTTTCAGGAGCTACCGGTCTAATTGAAATTACTATCAGTCAAAACCCTATATTTAGTATCAACAGCAAGTTATTCAATTCATCGGGCAACTACAATCTTGCGCTAAATAATATATTTCTGACTAAAGAATTCAGCTTGCTATTGATATCGGGCTTAATGCTCACAATTGCCCTACCGATACTGTCTCCATTAAAAGCATTCTTGCTTACCTTTGCATTACTATCATTCACTATTGCTTTCGCTTATTACAGCTCAAACACTTCATTGATACCGATAGAATATTGTTTCTTGACGATATTGATTATCTATATCGTTAATATATTAATTAGTTATTTTATTGAAATACAGTCCAAACAAAAGTTAATGGAAACATTTGGTCAGTACATTCCACCTCACCTGGTTAATGAACTAAGTCGCTTGCCGAAACAACTTTCTTTAGAAGGCGAATCGAGAACACTAACTGTTTTCTTTTGTGATTTACTGAGTTTCACCAGCATTTCGGAAGAATTAAATCCAAAACAATTAAATAAACTACTGAATGAATATTTCACCGTCATGACTGAAATATTGTTTAAGCACGAAGGCACCATTGATAAATACATTGGTGATGCAATTATGGCTTTCTGGAATGCACCAACGAAACAAGACGCTCACGCTCAGCGTTCTGTTGAAGCGGCACTGGAAATGGATCTCGCTATAAAAGAACTGTCTAAAACCTTTATTGCCCGTGGCTGGCCAGGGCCAACTATGGGTATCGGTATTAATACAGGTCGAGCAAATGTAGGCAATATGGGTTCAAAATATCGCATGACCTATACAGCAATAGGCGATGCCGTAAATCTAGCCTCTCGAATTGAGTCTCTAACTCGAGCCTATCGAGTACCTATCATTATTAGTGAACACACACATAAACAATTAGAAGGAATCTGTTGCAGGGAACTTGATTTAGTACAAGTTCGCGGGAAAAAACAATTAACTCGACTATTTCAACCCTTAGGTTATGAGAAAGAAGTGGGCAAACGACTTAAGGAAAAGTTGATACTGCATGCAGAAGCAATTGCGCTATATCATGACAAAAAATATAAAAATGCAGCGCGATTATTTAGAAATTTATATGAGTCAGATAAAACAGATAAATATTATAAAACAATGCTAAGGAAAATAATGGAATTACAGAATCAGGCACCAACGTAAGCTTGTCCTAATCCTTACTAAACTGTAACCGATATTTTCAGACACAGAGAAACTGCATTAGACAAAATGCATGCAGACTATCCTTGTTAAAACCTAGCCGCTTAGATCAGATACTGGTTTAATTTTGTTTCGGGGACAGGCTTAGGGAACAGACTTAAGTCTTACATCGGCATGTTATTCTGTATTATTTAGGGAACAGGCTTAAGCCTGTTCCCTGTTCTGTGCGTTGTTTAATTTTCTCTAATCGTTGGCCAAGAAATTTTCTCTGATGTGGATCTTTGAGTTCGCCACTTTCAAGCAAACCACCGATGAGAATCATGGCGCTTTCCAGCTCGCCCATATCTTCTAAAACAAAAATCTCCATTTGTTTAGCCCAATAAGGAATCTTGTCGCCTTCTGCATATTGACGAATCATTTGTGCGCACTTTAGTGCCAGTTGTTCATCTTTAATTCGATGCTTGGCAATGTAAACTGCGTGGGTCATAAATGGCCAACGAGTGCTCGGACTCTCAATAAATTTTTCACTAACATAGCGGATCATTTTTCTTTGTTTTTCTTCATCCTGTACTTCGGCATAAAATCGGATAGCTGCTAATAATGGGTATTGAATTTTATTATCCAGCTCCAATATCAAATCCAGCCATTGAATTACTTTATCGTAATTTAATTCTTTTAAAGGAATACTGACTCCGGGTTGATTATCAAATGCCTGTAACCACAACATCACAACTTTTGCTGCAGTGATAGTATCATCAAGGCTAACGAGTCTTATAAAAGAAGATTGAGGTGGAACTGGCAATTCATTGCGCTTAACTTCAAGCTCGGTAAACGAGAAATGCCAAAGACACTGTAGAAACAAACTTAATAATAAAGCAATCCCTATGCTTTTAGGCACAAAAGAGATATCTCTGGTTTGTTTTACATAAAGCTTCATTATAGCCAGCTATAATTCTTTTCTATATAAATCAAACAAGGCAACACATGACAAAAGGATAACGTAGATTACGGTCTGGCCAATAACAATAAACAGTTCCGCATTAAAGTCAGTGATATAAACAAGCCATTCAGTTTGAGTGAATTTATGCAGATCCGGAATGATATAAGCAATAATATCCAGTAAACCATTTATAAGTTGATGACTCATTGAACCTGAAGCAAGAATAGGAGAATCACTAATAAGCTGGATTGCTTCTATTGATCTGGACAAAACATAAAATGCCATGACGACACTGAATGAAATCGTGATACTGCTAAACGAAAATAAAGATAACAAGCTCAATGCAATAATAATCAATAATTCACAGAATAACGAAAATGACCAGAATAGCGCTAAATTCGCTGGCACATATAAATATAAACAACAGGCGCTCATTAGTGCAATGAGAAGCGCAACTACTGAAAATCCTGCAAATTTACCAAAATAATAGGATGATCGTGGTACGGGGTGAGAAAGAATTAATTCGAAGCCTTTATCATTAAATTCTCGAACCATACTTGTGATGACAAACAAACCCATTGTAAAGACAGAAAATAGACGTAAAGTTGAAGCGAGCAGCGCCGATTGCATCTGGGCGCCTTCAGTAATAGCAAGTTCGCCAATGAACAACGATACGCAGAAAAAAACGATGACGCCCATTAGAATGAAGAGTAGAAATTTATCCCGAACGGCTTCCCAAATTGAATACTTGGCTATTGTCAATAATAGATTATGATTCATAGTATGTTAAGAGTATTTTTACTGTTTCTTTCCAGTGCTAAATATATCAAAAAAACTATAGCATAAACTTATTTGTGTCCACATTTATAAATAAATTAACTCAAAAAAAAGAACTTATTGTTCTTGTCATGATGCTAGGAATGCTGCATCTGTCTATCTGGTTTGATTTTGGCAGCATAATTTCTCGTTCTTTCATGCTAAGCCACCTTGGTCTTTTCTTAATATGGCAACCAGTATGGCGTGGCGACGAAAAGCTTAGTGTTGAAAATACGATTCTTTTTATCGTTTTCACTCTTGCGCTCACTATCTGGTTAAATCTTTGGTTACTCTTTGCCTGGTTAATTCTGTTGATCGGTTTTATTAGTGGTCGCGTTACTTTGGACAGAAATGAAAGAACTGTTTATATACTGGCATTGGCGTTTCTTGTATTAGAACTACTCTTCGGCTGTGTTCCTGAGTTGGCAAATGTTGATATAGAAAATAAATATATTTTTAATTTATTGCTGCCTGTTTTATTAATATTAATACTCGTTTTTCCCGGCACTAAATCAGAACACCATATCCAAATGGTGGATTTTATTCATGCAATAACAACTGCCATGCTTACCAGCCTGGTTGCTCTGGGCAGCCTGTTAATCATGTTCATAAATGAAACATCTTATTTTACGGCACTGACTCAAACCTCCGTTGCTATTGGTGGATTTATAATATGTATAAGTTGGCTGTTAACTTCACAATCACGTTTCAAAGGCGTTAGCCAATTATGGTCTAATTATATGCTCAATATAGGCACGCCTTTCGAAGAATGGCTATCTGAATTAGCAAAAATTAATGAACTGAAACTATCGCCAGAGGAATTTCTACAAGAGGCAATGCAGCGACTAATTAATTTTTCCTGGATTTCGGGCATTAAATGGGAATTAAATTCGACCGTTCGTATCAATGGCAATGAAACGACTAATGAAATTGGAATATTTGACGCTAGTTTCAATGTATACATATATACATATAGCCCGGCAGGTGCTGCATTAAGGTTACACTGTAATTTATTAATTAAATTACTTCACAATTTTTATATAAATAAACAACGAGAAGAAGAGCTAACAAAACAAGCCCACCTGAAAGCAATTTATGAAACTGGCGCACGAATAACTCACGACATTAAAAATTTACTACAATCACTACAGGCAATCACGAGTATTATTACTCATGATACAGATGGCTCCAGTCTTGAAGTATCACAGCAAGTTTTAAAAAAACAATTACCAAATCTAACCCAACGATTACAACTAGCGTTAGATAAATTGCAAACGCCTCAAGCTCAAAATACCGAAGAAATTTATCTTAAAGATTGGTGGGCTGATCTTCAAAAAAGAAACTTGCATAATAAAATATTATTTCAAACCCATGTTCATGGTGACCCAACAATCCCCGTCGACTTATTTGATAGTGTTATTGATAATTTATTGGAAAATGTCCAAAGCAAACAAAAGAATGAGCCAGAAATTAAAATCACGATCACTCTTGCATGCAGTGAAAATGTAACCAGTGTTACTGTTTGTGATTCAGGCAGTATGATTTCAGATATTATCTCCAGAGATCTGTTATCCAATGTCATTACCTCTGATAATGGATTAGGTATAGGTTTATATCAGGCCAGCAAACACGCTGCATTATTTGGCTATGAATTAAAATTGATAAACAATCAGGCAGGAAGAGTGTGTTTCGAGTTAACTTCGAAACAGGACAGTGATAAAAACTAGGGCAAAACTTCTGCTTTTATCAACCTATTCATCAATATATTGGGAGAAATCCACATTACAATATCGTCAAATTGACATAACACGTTAGCTTCATTTGTATCATCTGTACACCCCGCACCTCCATTAGAAAATATTCGGGAGTAAAAATTTCCATCTGTATTAGCATCCGCATTTTCATTTTCATCTGTCCCAGCTGTTGTTGCCATTAGTGCGGCACCATTAACTGTTGTTGCACCTAACAAATTCTTACCATGCGAAAGGATAACGGCGGGAACCAAAGTAGCGGCATTGTATTGAAATTTGGACTCCACCGTTGCGCCAGTACTCGTATCATCGCCTCGGGTTAATATAGTAATGTTTCCACTCTGGCATAAATCAAGCTCACCATCAGCAGCACAAGTACCTGTATCAATAGTTGTAAATCCGGGGGTTGTAACATGATATTTGAATCGATTTCCCCAAACATCACCTTGAATATTAAGACCCAACGTTCGCCATGGTAACCATCCATCACCGGTTGCAGCAGTACATGTTCCAGAAGTTACTGGATCAGAAACGCCGTCACCACCATCGCCACCAACATCTACGTCAGGGCAAGGGAATCGACCATTTATTATGGCAAAACCATATAATGATTCGAGAATATCATTCATCGTATCAATGGTTTGTTGTCGTTCTTGTGCTTCTATCTGTGTTCCGACTGGTCCTAATAACCCAACCATAAGCAAACTAATAATCAATAGAACTACGGAGAGTTCAATT
>CAYTIZ010000051.1:8826-11866 GCA_964437885.1 uncultured Enterobacteriaceae bacterium | reverse complement strand
CGCCACTCGTCAGCCAGAGCAAGCTCTGCTGTTACCGTTCGACTTGCATGTGTTAAGCATGCCGCCAGCGTTCAATCTGAGCCAGGATCAAACTCTTCAGTTTAATCATGTTAGCTGCTTATGGCAGCAAATCTTGGCTCGATGATTACTATAATAATTAATGCAATGTAAACACTACTTCAACTAAGCTTTCACCGATGTTTTTGGTGATTTTAAGCCGTCTACGTAAGCGCCCACACAAATTACTTGATCAGAAATTGTTAAAGAACAGGATTGGATACCCCCAATCGGGAAGCGGCATTATACAGATCGGATACCCGCGGTCAACAACTCTATTACACTTTTTTTACAACAATATAAGCTATTGATTTAACTTAATTATATTACGTTAACTAACGAGAAATTTACCGCTAAATAGACAGTGATTATTCGGCTTTATTTACTGAGCATTTTCACGATATTTTTGAATCCATATTCTCTAGCATAGTCAATCGCTTTCATTCCATTTTCTGCGGCAAGTTCTTTATCTGCATTTGCTTCGAGTAAGCGACTAACAAGCTTGGCATCACCATGGGCGGTAGCGTCAATTAATGCTGTCCAGCCTTGAATATGCTGAATATTTACATCAGCTCCTTTCTCGATATACAACAAAGCAAGCTCAGAATAACCACGGCTTGCAGCCATTACTAGTGATGTAAGCTGACCATCATCATAAGCATCTATATCCGCCCCGTAGGCCAATAATCGCTTTACAGCTTCAATATGGTTTTTTTCAGTCGCATATTGCAATGCAGTACGTTGCATTGAACCTCGCTTATTTGGATCGGCACCTTGAGTAAAAAGCAGATCAATAATTTCTACATTGCCCTGAGATGCTGCGAGCATGATGGGCGTCATTCCAGCAACAACTCTATTTATAGTTTCTCTATCTAATTCGAAAAGAAGTTGTTCAATATCAACAAGCGAACCAGTCGAAACAAGTTGGTGAATACTAGCTGTTTTAGGGGCTTTACTCTGTTTTTGTGTATAAGAAATCGTTTCTTCGAGTGATGTTGATTCTATAACTGTTTCAATGACATCCTTGTTTTTAAAGATAAAATTGAATAACAAAATTATAGCGAAGAATACAATTATTGGCAGAACAGGAAAATTACTTCGCGGATAGCGATTAACAACGTAATCAGCATCCTCATTAAAACTATGCTGCCGTCTAATCAGTTCTTCGTTACGTTTTGGCATTGAAATAGCCTCTTATAAATGCAGCCGCATCCGGATTATCTAAGCTATAAAACTTATTCTAGCAAATTTTCGTTTGCCTACTTGCATCACTATAGTAGATCCTTGTTGTAATATCTGTTTGCTATCTTCAACCCGCTCTCCATCAATTTTTACCGCTCCCTGCTTCACCATACGGTGTGCATCCGATGTACTACTCACTAACCCAGTCTCTTTTAAGACATTTGCCAAGAACATTCCCTCTGAACCCACTTTGATATCTATCTCAGGCATATCATCAGGTATGGCATTTTTACTAAAACGGTTGATAAAATCAGCTTGCGCCGCATCAGCCGCTTTTACATCATGGAATCGTGTAATAATTTCTTTGGCTAATTTGAATTTTATGTCTCTGGGATTTGCACCTTGCTCAACTTCTTGTTTAAAACCATTAATTTCATCTAATGGCCTAAAACTCAATAATTCAAAATAACGCCACATTAGAGCATCGGAAATCGACATGATCTTTCCAAACATTTCATTAGCGGGATCGTTGATACCGATATAATTTTCAAGCGACTTGGACATTTTTTGCACACCATCAAGCCCTTCCAGGATCGGCATGGTCAGTACCACCTGTGGTTTCTGTCCATAAGCTTCCTGCAATTGACGTCCGACCAAAAGATTAAATTTTTGATCGGTGCCACCGAGTTCAACATCTGCCTTCATGGCAACCGAGTCATATCCTTGTATCAAAGGATAGAGAAACTCATGTATTGATATCGACTGACCACTTTTATAGCGTTTATTAAAATCATCGCGTTCCAGCATACGGGCAACAGTATGTTTAGCCGCCAATTGAATCAGGTCGGAAACATCCATTTCATTCATCCAACTGGAATTAAACATCACCAGGGTTTTTTCAGGATCGAGTATCTTGAATATCTGTTGTTCATAGGTACGCGCATTATCGATCACTTCATCACGCGTCAAGGGCGGTCGGGTTGCGCTCTTACCGGTTGGATCACCAATCATTCCAGTAAAATCACCAATCAGAAAAAGAACTTCATGTCCCAGTTCCTGAAATTGATGTAATTTATTAATCAGAACGGTATGGCCAAGATGTAGGTCAGGGGCAGTTGGATCAAAACCGGCCTTGATCCGAAGTGGTTTACCCGATTCGAGTTTCTTTATTAATTCTTCTTTAACCAGGATTTCATCTGCGCCTCTGGCAATCAGATCCATGGCCTCGTTTACGGATGTCATACTTTCCCCATTATTAATCAATAAATCGCGCGTAGCTTATCATAGTCAACAAATGTCTCGCCCCAGGAAATTTAATAGGCAATTGAATATTGACGATAATGACTTCAAAAGCTATTGTAGGGCAACTAAATACAGGGTAAACGGTGACTTACAGAGTCTATATAAAGAAAGACTATAAGACTAAAGTAGAACCATTTGGCAAAACATCCAGCCATTTCTACTTTTTCAAAATAGTCTGCTTTGTTGTACTGGCAATATCGGCTTATTTCATGGTCGATACAGGTACTTCTGACGCTCCAGAATCTACCCCTCTCGTCTCCTCTGTTAGCCCGAATTCAAATATCCCTGAAACTCCAGTCGCCTATGATTCTCAAATTACGGATTTTGTCACTGACAATATCGAACCTGAAAATATTGATGGTGATTTCACTATAGAATCTGAAGCTGATTTTGTTGACAACATTATTAACAGTAACGAATTTCAAAATGATGAATCTATCATTGCATTAGATGAAAATGCCCCAGGAAATAATATAATTATTAATCCTTGGCAAACCGT
>CAYTIZ010000051.1:3416-8726 GCA_964437885.1 uncultured Enterobacteriaceae bacterium | reverse complement strand
TGGTTGCCATCTACGGTTGGGATATCGATTTTGCTCTGGATATTCGTGAAGGCGACTCGTTTACTGTCATCTATGAAGAGCAATATAAAGATGGTGTCAAAGTTTCCGATGGCCCCATCATTGCTGCCGAATTCGTTAATCGAAATATCCCCTTCAGAGCGGTTCGCTATACACATGAAGATGGCCGTGTTGATTACTATGCTGATAATGGCGATGCCATGCGCAAGGCTTTTCTTAGGACACCGGTTGAATTTGCACGCATCAGCTCACGCTTTAATTTAAGAAGAAAACATCCCATACTAAATAAAATACGGGCACATAGAGGTGTTGACTACGCAGCATCAACAGGCACACCCATCAAGGCAACTGGTGATGGCACGGTTGTTCATGCAGCTAGAAAAGGCGGTTACGGAAGAACTGTCATTTTAAAACACGGCGGAAAATATAGCACCGTTTACGCTCACCTACATCGATATGCCAAGGGAGTTCGTACTGGCTCAAGGGTAAAACAAGGCCAAATAATCGGTTACGTAGGCAAAAGCGGATTGGCTACCGGACCACACTTACATTATGAATTTAGAGTCAATGGCGTTCATCGAAATCCTCTGACTGTTAAATTACCTAAGGTCGAATCGATCAGTAAAAAGGCTTTGCCTGAGTTTAAATTAAAGACAAATCCAATGATCGTTGAACTGGATAGATTAACCGGCAAAAGTGCTCTTGCTGTTCAGCAATCAAACGTTGATTCCAGCCAGTCTGGCGTCATGATGGAAGACGGCTAATCCTTATACTTCTGCTTTAATCAAGACTATGATGTTGTGATGTATTACATAGGACTCATGTCGGGTACCAGCACAGATGCTATTGATGCTGCACTTGTTGAATTTAATGACAAAGCACAGCTCAAATTTTATCGTGAATATCCAATAGAAAATTCTCTACGACATCAAATACGTTTAATAAATGATAAGAGTGATTTAGGTCATATCGCAGATCTGGATCACGAATTAGGTCATTTGTTTGCGAACGCAGTAAATTCTTTATTAGAAGAGGCCAATGTTTCAGCAGATCAAATAAAAGTGATTGGTAGTCACGGTCAAACAATTTTACATAAACCTGACGCTACACATAAAACATCGATACAAATTTCTGATCCTAACGTCATCTGCGCAGAGACAGGTATCACCACCGTAGCTGACTTTAGAAGAATGGATATGGCTCATGGAGGACAGGGAGCGCCACTGGCAAGTGCCTTCCACCAATATCAATTTCAACAAGACAATAAATCTATTGTGATTTTAAATATTGGCGGTATTGCAAACATTACATTACTACCTAGTGACGGGAACAAGGTAATTGGCTTTGATACGGGCCCCGGGAATGGCTTGCTCGATGACTGGATTCAACTAAACAAAAATGAAGAATATGACGAAGATAGTCTTTGGGCAAATTCCGGAAAAGAAAATAGCGAATTACTTAAACAATGTCTTAGTGATAACTATTTTTCACTCACCGCACCCAAAAGTACGGGCAGAGATTATTTCAATCTGGAATGGCTGAAAGGATATTTATCTAAACATAATTCAGAGATAGCCCCTGAAAATATTCAAGCGACTTTATTAAAATTATCCGCAATTACAATCAGCAATGCGATTCAAGAAACTGCAAATGATTACAATGAGGTACTGGTTTGTGGTGGTGGCGCTTATAACCAAGCATTGATGAAAACAATACAAGGTTTATTGCCGGACATTAAAATTTCAACGACCGCTGATTATGGACTGACACCCGATTGCATTGAAGCCGTCACCTTTGCCTGGTTGGCAAAACAACGTATTGAAAATAAGCCAGCAAATTTGCCTAGTGTGACTGGTGCAGACAAGAAAGTATTATTGGGTGGAATTTATTCACCAAGTTAAAACAACGATAAAATCTAAACTGAAAAGTCTAAGTAGAAAAGGATGAACCACAACCACAGGTTGTCGTTGCATTCGGGTTTCGGATAACAAATTGCGCACCTTCCATGCCTTCTGAATAATCTATTTCAGCACCAGAGAGATATTGAAAACTCATTGGGTCGACTAATAATTTAACACCTTCATTTTCAACAACAGTGTCACCATCGCCAATTTCTTCATCGAAGGTAAATCCATACTGGAATCCTGAACAACCACCGCCACTGATAAAGACACGCAACATCAATGCGTCGTTACCTTCGTCTTCAATTAGCTCTTTAACCTTACCGACCGCAGCTTCACTGAAAATAAGTGGGCTAGGGATTGCTGTTTCTTCAACTGAACTCATAATTAATTACCCATTTGTGTTATTCGCTCACTTCGAGCGGTTCGCCGTGACCTAAAGCTAATGGAGACTCAGCTGGCTCTAGTGAATGAACCAGTTTTCCGTTCACTTCAGCACCAATCGCCATCTCTATTAGATTATAGTACACATTACCTGTGATTCTCGCCTTGGACGCAAGTTCCACGTGTTCGCTACCATGTACATCGCCAATAACCACTCCATTAAGAACGATATAGGGTACGCTGAGCTCGCCTTCGATTGTGCCGCACTCGCTAAGCGAAACCATAGAACGACCGTCGTTTTCAGCAATAACATTACCTTTGACCGTGCCGTCGATATGTAATCCACCCGTAAACTTGATATCACCTTGAATCTCGGTATGTTGGCCGACCAGTGTATCAATACGTGTTGATTTTCGTTTTTTAGAATTTCCAAACATATTTCACCTCTTTCAACCTGCGCTAGCAGGCCATTCAAACACTTTCTGAACAGTTGAATTCCGTATCCCTTTTTGTCGCAAAACCACTACTACCTGTAACGGCCTGAATCCTTTAGGGAAATTCAGACTACCTTCAATTCGCTCAAAATTCTTAAATTTTATTTCACGCTTAAGTTCATTACCTACTATCACTTCATCTAGTGATAAAACATGGGAGCCCGCCTCATTCATTCCTTCTACAGACATATCTATTGTCACTTCTACCATTCTATCACTTTTTGCAACATTGGTTAACACAAGCTTAAAACGATAAAGTCTGTCATGATCGGTTGCTTCAATATGTAAACCTTGAATATTCAGGCCTTTAGAGTCGGTTGTTGCCGACATTATTCCTTGATAAAACTCTAATTCTCCTTTTAATAGATACGTCTGGTCCTGTAGAGCTCGAATTTCATTTTGTAAGCTGGCAGCCGCCTGATTATCAATCTGAGTCGAACGCTCAAGCATGATAACTTGTTCCTTCAATTGCTTATTTTCAGATTCGAGCTCCTGATTCACACCCCACAGTAAACGTGACTCCTCGCTTTGCGATAATCGATTCTTAATAACATTCCAATGATTCGCATCTAATAACAACCATACAATCACAGAAAACACCGAGCTGAATATCACTGCAGCGAGAATAATCTCCAAAGGGCGATGTTTTTTTACAACCAGTTTAATCATAACAAAAACCAGGCTAAGGAATTAAACCGGGAGCAAGCAGGCCTGTTCCTTCGTCTAGACCAAACATCAAATTCATATTCTGAATCGCCTGCCCGGCAGCACCTTTAACCAAATTATCGATCACTGACAAAATTACTGTTGGCTGAGATTCACTGCTACCAGAATGCACAGCAATCCGACAAGTATTCGTCATTCTTACAGATCTTGTATCTGGATGTGAGCCCTCGGGCATAACATCAACAAATTTTTCCTGTGCATAAAAATCAATATAATGCTTTTGCATTACAACTGTATGGTCCGTAGGTTTCACATACACAGTCGCATGAATTCCTCGATTCATCGGAACCAGATGCGGAACAAAAGTGAGACTAATTTCATTCTCTTGTTGAACATTATTCAAAGTCTGCACCATCTCCGGCAAATGCCTGTGTCCAGACACACTATATGCTTTAAAGGATTCGGCAACTTCTGAAAACTGTGTTGCCAGTGCCGCTTTCCGCCCGGCTCCACTTACACCAGACTTGGCATCGACAATAATATCTTTAACATTAATTAGACCATTTTTTATAGCCGGCAATAGTGCCAAAGTAATTGCAGTAGGATAACAACCCGGATTTGCTATCAAACTTGCACCTTTTATCTGTGCTCTGTTTAATTCAGGTAAACCATAAACAGCCGATTGCAAAAGTTCAGGGCAAGCATGTTTTTCCTTATACCAATGCTCCCAAACTTTAGCACTTTTAATTCGAAAGTCCGCCGAAAGGTCAATAACCTTGCAGCCTTGATCAAGTAATTTTGGAACATGGTACATAGCCGTCGCATGAGGTGTTGCAAAGAAAATGAGATCGCATGAATTGAGCTGCTTACCGCCATGTTCAACAAACTTAAGATCGATATACGAACGTAAGCTTGGAAAGACATCTGTTACAGCCTTACCTTTTTCTGAATTTGAAGTAGTTACTTTAACTTCAACGCCTTCGTGTAGCGATAGCAAACGAAGCAACTCAATGCCTGTATAACCTGTAGCTCCTACAACACCAACACTAATCATGTTCTTGCCTTACATTTACGTTTATTTAATGAAGATATAATTTTACAGAATAAAACTGTATGAGTATTGCAGTTTTATTAATTTACTGAGAATAGAATTATGTCTCTGTGACTGGCATGACGAATTAATTCTTTTGCGACATCTGACACACGTCTCTTCTGGGCAAACTATACTTTCCGTACATCCATGCAGTCGTGTCCTCTCGGGACATACCTACATCCTTGTAGGCCGTCGCTCTTGTGCATCCATGCACCCGCGACATACCTACGTCCATGTAGGCCGCTGTTCTCGTGCATCCTTGCACTTCACAGCATAAGTACATCCTGTACAAAATAAAAAAGCGACCGAAGCCGCTTTGAATGAAATTATTTTTAATTATTATTATTATTTTTAATGAATCAACTGCTAAAACAGCAAATTCAATATTGAGGTTAATGCTAGATGAAATAGCTGTCAAGCAATCAATGTTTCACCATCCCAACCCTTTGAACGATTCGAAGCAGGAACAGTCATATATTGCAAGCCTATGTTTTTATTAATAATATAGATTAAATAAGAATATATAATTGCCAAATTGTATAAATTCGGTATGTTGTCAATTATTCCTGATTAAACGAGAATCTAATGGAAACAATTCAATATATAGCTCTAAGTATGGGAATAGCCTGGGCAAGCGGAATTAACCTTTACGCTGCTGTTTTTATGCTGGGTTATCTAGGTAGTACAGGCAATTTTGATTTGCGTCCCGAAATGATGGTTGTTACCGAGCCTATGGTGATGACAGCTGCCGGAC
>CAYTIZ010000051.1:599-3401 GCA_964437885.1 uncultured Enterobacteriaceae bacterium | reverse complement strand
GAATTTTTTGCAGATAAAACGCCCGGAGTTGATACCGCCTGGGATACCTTACATACATTCATTCGTATACCACTTGGTGCAGTTCTGGCAATGAGTGCGGTAGGCGATACCACACCCGCCGTTGAACTTGCAGCTTTCCTAGTAGGGGGAAGTTTGACTGCGGCCACCCATGCAACCAAAGCAGGTAGCCGTGTCATAATTAATACTTCTCCAGAACCCGTAAGTAACTGGTTCACTTCTCTTGGTGAGGATTTTCTTGTTATTGCCGGGATATGGACAGCATTAACTTACCCTCTGGTTTTTGTAGTCTTTCTAATCCTTTTCATTATTCTCATGGCCTGGTTACTGCCTAAAATATGGCGTGGTATTAAACGCATTATTTCAACATTGAGAGATTTTATTAAGGGAAATAAAAAAGAAGCGCTTCCGGCACTAAACTCCTCTACCGATACACAAAATGAATAGCTTATGAAAAAGCTGGTATTGCCTGTTACAGTTGTTGTTGTTCTTGTAACTATTTCTGTTTTTGCTTTGTATCTAAATACTAAAAAATTAGATATCGTGCCAGAAATTAGTCTGAACATTATTGATGGACGGAAAATAGAACTTCATTCGTTACAAGGGAAACCTCTGCTCGTTACTTTTTGGGCAACAACCTGCGCGACATGCATAAAAGAAATGCCTCACCTGATTAAGCTCTATAATGAATTTGGCAAAGAAGAACTTGAAATTATCGCCATAGCAATGTCTTATGATCCACCAAATCGAGTAGTGGAATTATCAGAAAGAAAAAATATCCCATACCCTATAGCACTTGATATTGATGGCAGCGCAGCAAAAGCATTTGGTGATGTTCAGGTAACACCAACCAGCTTTTTAATTGATTCTAATGGCAATGTAGTACAACAGAAATCTGGTAAAATAAATATAGACACGCTTCGTACAAAAGTGAAAGCATTATTGAAAATGACTTCTATTACAGTTTCATAAAATATAAATAAAATGCTCTGGTTTAAAGCTCTACATCTGATATTTATGGTGACCTGGTTTGCAGGTTTATTCTACCTGCCCAGATTATTCGTTTACCACGCTACCAGTGAAGACCAAATTAGCATAGATCGTTTCAAGATTATGGAACGTAAACTTTTTTATGGCATTATGACTCCGGGTGCCATACTGACGATCATTTTTGGAATTTGTACTTTATTCAGTAACGGCTTATCTGCCTATAGCGGACAAATATGGTTACAAATAAAATATTTCTTCATCATACTTTTACTTGCCTACCATGTTTACTGCTGGTTTTTATTGCAGGACTTTAAATATGATCGAAATAAGCACAGCCATGTATGGTATCGCTGGTTTAATGAAATCCCTGTTCTTATTTTAATTGCGATTACCTTGTTAGCTGTTGTTAGACCTTTCTAGTTTCATCGGGGACAAGCTTAAGCCTGTCCCCTACAAAGAAATCACCTGCTTTAAGGTCAGTGCCAGACTTCAGTCTGGCACTCTGGTTAGGCAAATAGCAGACTAAAATCTGATAAAAATTGCCGAAGCAAGGACATGATGGTATCACGCTTTTCATTATTAAGACGGGCAAATTGAGATAGCAATTCACGTTGTTCCGGGCTGATAACAAATTCACTATTCGTAAGATCTGCCTTTTTATCATTGATTTCAGGAATGTATTCCATCTCACCTCGCCCTGCGGTTAGCCATTCAAAACGGATTTCAAGCAATACTGCCAGTTTGGAGAGTTTCTCTACACTTGGTAGAGACAAGCCAGACTCCCATTGACCGCAAGACCCCGACTGACACCAACCATTCCGGCAAGCTGTGCCTATGAAATACCTTGTTTTGTCCGTGCTTGTTTGATGCGCTGACCTATTTTTATGAGAGTGCATATTTTTCCGGGATAAGCTGAGTATTATCTATAGATAATTTATTACGAGCAGATAGCCAAATCTTTCAAACTTCTACCATCTCAAAGTCTTCTTTTTTTGCACCGCATTCAGGACAGAACCAGTCAGCCGAAACATCTTCCCACCTCGTTCCGGGCGCAATATTGTCTTCAGGCCAACCCTTTTCTTCGTCATAAATAAAACCGCAAATAACACACATATACTGCTTCATTTTTAACAACTCCTGAATTTTTGTTTTCTGTAATAATAATGGCTGTGTAGAATACTGTTCTTATGATTAATAGCAATAATCAAAAACCGGTTATTCTGGTAATTGCAGGCCACGATCCAAGTGGTGGGGCAGGTATTCAAGCGGATATAGAAAGCATTGCTAATGCTGGGTGCCATGCAACGACCGTCATTACATCGCTAACTGCTCAAAATACAAATCAAGTCATTGATGTTCTTCCACAAGAACCAGAATCTTTCAGAAAACAAATTAGATTGATTTTAGAAGATATGGAAATTTCTGCATGCAAAATAGGCATGATTGGCAATGTTGGACTAATCGATGTTATTCAAAACGAGCTATCAAGAATAAAGTGTCCCATTGTTCTCGACCCGGTAATTAGTGCAACTAGCGGGCAATCCTTTGCAGATGAAAATATTTATAAAAGAATATTGTCATCATTATTACCTTTAACGACATTGATCACACCAAATAGTGAAGAAGCGAGAATGTTGTCACAATCAACAGACCTAAACGATGCGGCTAATAAGTTATTAGATCATGGGGCGAAAGCTGTATTAATTACCGGTACAGATGAAGATACTGATGATGTTATCAATTCATTTTATACAAAAAATAACGCCGTTACTGATTATCAATGGGAAAGATTAG
>CAYTIZ010000051.1:0-589 GCA_964437885.1 uncultured Enterobacteriaceae bacterium | reverse complement strand
CAGGCACCTTCCATGGTTCTGGCTGTACCTTATCTTCAAGAATTACAGCATTATTAGCACTAGGAAATGACTTAAAAACAGCAGTTGAAGATGCTCAAGCATACACATGGAATACACTAAAACACGGATTAAAACTTGGTCGAGGACAAGCTCAGCCTGATCGCTTTTATGAAGAATAACACATGGTCAGTCTCTAATGGAATCTATGCAATTACTGATTGCGAGAATTTAACTAGCGATGAATTAATAAAAAAATCAGACACCATACTCAGTGTCGGGGTATCGCTTTTTCAATATCGAAATAAAGATACGAATCAACAGAAAAAAAAAGAACTGGCACAGAAATTACAATCACTCTGTCAACTATACAACACTCCCTTTATTATTAATGACGATGTGGCATTAGCAAAAGAGTTATCAGCTGACGGGGTGCATCTGGGTAAAGACGATAAAGATATTAATCTTGCCAGAGAAATTCTAGGTTCAAAAATCATTGGCATTTCATGTTATAACGATCTTGAGCGTTCAATAGTTGCTGAAGAATATGGCGCAGACTATGTTGCTTTTGGTTCATTTTTTCCTTCAATAA
>CAYTIZ010000050.1:0-11901 GCA_964437885.1 uncultured Enterobacteriaceae bacterium | reverse complement strand
ATTCAAAACAGAACAATGTTTAAAAACACTTATAGTTAAGTCTGAAGATGATGGATTAATTGCCTTTGTTTTAAGAGGCGACCATGAATTAAATGAGATTAAGGCGGAAAAATTAGACGGCGTCATGAGTCCACTTACCTTTGCCGATAATAAAGATATCGAATTTACACTCGGTTGCAGTGTCGGTTCTATCGGGCCAGTTGGACTTTCTATTCCTGTCTATGTAGATCACAGTGCCGGCAATTTTAGTGATTTTATCTGTGGCGCTAATAGCGATGGAAAACATTTAACCGGGGTTAATTGGCAACGTGATCTGCCGCTGCCAACAACAGTTGATATTCGAAATGTCTGTGAAGGCGATATGGCTGAGGATGGTTCGGGGAAACTTGAGTTCGCCCGCGGTATCGAAGTCGGACATATCTTTCAACTGGGCACAAAATACAGTGCCAGTATGAATGCCACTTGTCTCAACGAACAAGGAAAAGCGACTACGCTTACTATGGGCTGTTACGGCATAGGTGTTTCTCGCATTGTTGCCGCCGCTATTGAACAAAATAATGATGAAAAAGGCATTATTTGGCCTATAACAATCGCACCTTTTGAACTCGCATTAATCCCTATCAATATGCATAAATCTGTTCGTCTACGTGAAGCCGTTATGTCATTTTATGATCGGCTATTGGAAATAGGTATTGATGTCATATTGGATGATAGACGTGAACGTCCAGGCGTTATGTTTGCAGACATGGAACTAATTGGTATTCCACATCGCATGGTCTTCAGTGAAAAAGGTCTGGATGCAGGTGAAATCGAATATAAAGCTCGAACTGACACGGATAACCAGAATATTTCTCTGGAGACCGCAATTCAATTTATAAAGGAAAAATTAGCATCGCCTTTGGAACAGGCTTAAATCTATTTCCGCATTCTCCGGGATAGGCTTAAGCCTGTCCCTTCTAGACTTCATTATCTGATCGTAAAATCAGGAAATTCCTGATAATCGATAGCTCGATATTCAATATTAATTACTTTCGCCATACTTGGCCCGTGCGATAACCATTTTCGTAATTGATCCAATTGCGGCATTTTCCCACAGGCAAGCACTTCAACTCGACCATCATCTAGATTTCTGACCCAGCCCGTTAAACCCAGTATTTTGGCCTGCTGACTGGCCGACATTCGAAAACAGACTCCTTGAACTCTACCGCTAACGAAACAATTTATCGCTTTTTTCATAATAATCAATAAGTTAATACTATTTTTGAGTGTCTCTTTATTGAGACATAATTAAACACATTATTCATTATTCGAACATTAATATAACAATATCACCAGTTAAATTTTAAAGAAATAAGTATATCTAATTGATATATATGGAAATATTTTACTCTTAGAGGAAATCTGTACAAATATTTCAGATCTTACCTGATCACCGTTATTGAAAACAATAATGGGGAGTTCATCACACTATTCTTTAATTTATGGCAGTAGTTTGGAACGGATATTGCCGATAGTAATATTAAAAATAAACGCTGCAATAAGTAGCTACACATAAAACAAACTATAATTAAAAGAAGAATATTATGGATCATTTACCACTAAAGAAATCCGCTCAAGGAAATGAGATAGAAACTCGCCCTGTCTATATTGAGGAATGGCTTGATTCGCTTCCTTATATCGACTTTAAAAAAACCAGTTCATTACTTAATGAAGCACTGGTAGCAACCAATAAAGCAAATATCAAATCCTCGAATCGACTTGAATTAGTCGAACTCTATAACCGCCCATATCAATATTATGTGGAATCACAGATCAATGCAGGGGCACAACATACATTACAAACTATTGATGCGATGGGAAGTCAGGTCAGTCAAATGAAACAAATTGCCGTTTCTCTGAGTTACGGTTGTAAGCTTGCTTTTGATTCGGCGATTAATAAAAAGACTCTCTGGAAACAATCCAAACCACCCATCGAAGCAATGCTGATGTCGATGAATTACCTGTCACACGCCTTGATATTTAGTTTTCTGGAATATGCTCCCATCCCAAAAAATGTCTGGCAGCAACTCAATTTCATTTACGACTTTGCTGAATCAATGGAGTGTCATAAAAAGATCTATTCTATACCTGGTGCCAATAATAAAAATATCAGCACTACCATAGACCATACTTATAAACGAATCATGATGGCCTCTCTGGTCGATCCACACCATCTACCCTTTGGCGCAATCTGGGAAGTTTACGAACAACTTGACAGTTGGGCAGAATATACACAGATACACCCCATGCAGTCCGTTTCAAGCATGACAGGGTATTTTGTGTTTGATCTTAAAACAGATAGCAAAGCGATAGCTTACGCAAAATTTGATCAAGACGATACGAATGACAAAACGCGCCTGCTTGATTCAACCCCGCTAGAAAACTTAATACAAAAACAAATTGATTTAATTCAAATGGGACAACAAATAGATAAATCAATCGTATTATCACCATTTTATGCGACATCTTTACTCGCACACATGTTAAAAGCCTGGGGGCTTCCCGCTAAACGTTACTTTCCCAGAAAAGCAAAGTCGGGCAAATTAAATATCGTTTCCGGGGTCAGAGCTATTTATTACTTCCTAAATAATGGCAGCTCATTTCAAAGCATGGCTGCAATTGATAACGAAGATGATGAGATCGATATTTCTGAAAATCCCACAGTAACGCTTTCCGGGTCACATTACATTCCTGAGAACTGGCGAATTGTTGACGAGGGTTCTGGTGGTTATGCTGTCATCAGAGATGACAAACCTAAAAAATCAATTCGCGTCGGAGAACTAGTTGGCATCAACCTTAATGAAGATAATGAATCCTGGAGCATTGGCACCATTCGATGGTTAATGGTAAGCAAAAACGCGCATAAAATAGGTTTGCAAATTATTACAGATACTGCCAAACCAATTGCACTACGCGCATGTAATGGTAGTAAGACTGATGGTGAATTCAGACCTGCATTTCTGGCAAGCCATAATAGTGATCCTAACGACTTGTCTATCATTGTCGAGAAGGGGCTTTATATCGCTGATAGAGAAATGGAAATGAAAATCGGGGGCAAAAAAGAATTGATTACTGCAAATATGATGATTGAGTCCAGTCTTTCTTATGAAGTCTTCAGTTATAAAACCAGATAGTGAACTATGAACTTTCCTCTTTAAAGAACTCATCAATCGATATAGATAAATGTTGAGCTACTTCCTGCTGATGATTAGCAAGACGAATTTTCAAATTATTTGATAGCTTGTCTTGATCTAATTCATAAGAGGTCATCGGTAAGCGCACAGGTAATGCAGTATGCAAGTCATACAGGCTGGTTTCCTTCATGTCTTTTGATAACAACCATTGTCCATTTGAACTTTGATTCACCCATTTTAATCTTTGCAGATGTTCAAGGAGGTCGTTCATCTGATAATGCGGTAATAAAATATTACTTTTTCTTAATTTAAGGACAGAGACCGTCTCACCTTTTTTTTGCGCTTGATACAAAACGTCAAGAACACGTAATACATCAAGATAAGTCCAACCACCTTTACTACGATGTTCAATCTCATCCTGCAAGCGAAAAGAAGAAAGGCAAAATGTAATATGGGCACCAAATAAAACAATCACCCATGACACATAAATCCAGATAAGAAAAAGAGGTATGACTGCGACTGCACCATATATATTCTCATAACCCGGCATTTCCTTGACATAGATTCCAAATCCATATTTTGCAAGTTCAAATAACACTGCGCTGATAACACCTCCTGTCAACGCATGCTTTTTTGACACATAACAATTCGGGATCAAAATGTAAAGTAAGGTAAACGCAATCGATGTTGTCAAAAAAGGTAGCCAGCTAAGAAGACTGGCTTTTAGATTCAATGTTGTATCAACATCAGCAACGACGGATAAAGAAAGAAAATAGGATGTAGTGGCAAGGCCAATACCGATTAATAACGGCCCCATCGTCAATACACCCCAATAAACAAGTAAGCGTGCAATGGGGTTACGTTTATTCTTTACAATCCAGATACGATTGAAGGCATTATCAATAGTCGCCATTAACATGATGGCGATCAATACCAAAACCGCGATGCCACTAATCGTCAGTTGCGAAGCTTTGCTAGAAAAACCGGAAATATATCCTTGTATAGTCCAGCCAAATTGAGGAACAAAACTGGCAAAAATAAAATCCTGTATTGCTCCAGAAAAGCCCTGTAACACTGAAATGCTGCCAAATAATCCAAACATAACTGTAACCAAAGGAACGATGGAAAGCAGCGACGTATAGGCAAGAGAGGACGCTGTTTGCATGCCACGCAACATGTAAAAATGACGCAGAAAAAAACGAGAAAAATAGAACGCCTTTACCAGACCCATTTTAATAATATTAAGAATATTTTCTGACATAGCATCCTTGGGGCCATAAATTCAACTCGTCATATGGATTTATTTTAATTATCATAATTTAATACCCGTTATCACTAAATATACAGTAGGAGTCGTTATGAAAGCTACAATTTACCACAATCCACGATGTTCCAAATCCAGACAAACACTTGCCCTACTTGAAGAAAGAGGAATTAATATTGAAATCATTGAATATTTGCAAACTTCTCCTGATAAAGAAACCTTGTCAAAAATTCTTGGACAACTTGGTGTAGCACCATCAGCACTAATACGAAAAGGCGAATCTGTATTTAAAGAACTTAATCTTGCAGATAAAATTGATGATGATGATGCATTACTGGATGCAATGATAGAGAATCCTATCTTAATTGAACGCCCAATTGTGTTAGCGAACGATAAAGCATGTATTGGCCGTCCTCCAGAATCTGTCCTCGACATCCTTTAATACGAGCATTTCTAACATGACGAAACTTCTTGTTCTTTATTACAGTCGTAGCGGCAGTGTGGCTGAAATGGCACGATATATTGCACATGGCATTGAATCTGTGTCTGAATGCGAAGCACTCATACGAACTGTGCCATCAGTTTCAACAACGTGTGAAAACACCGAATCTGATATCCCTGATTCAGGACCTCCCTTTGCAACACATGATGACTTAGTTAATTGCGACGGTCTAGCGCTAGGCAGCCCCACCCGCTTTGGCAACATGGCAGCACCATTGAAATACTTCATTGACTCAACTTCTGACATTTGGGCTTCGGGCAATCTGGTTGGAAAACCAGCAACAGTATTTAGCTCAACGGCAAGTTTACATGGTGGACAAGAAACTACCTTAATATCGATGATGTTGCCGTTGTTACATCATGGAATGTTAATTCTAGGTTTGCCCTACACTGAATCAGGTTTGTTTACCAATGAAGGTGGTGGCACACCCTATGGCGCAACACATGTCGCTGGAAATAAAGATGAACTTCCCATTAGTGAAAATGAAAAGGCTCTTTGTATTGCGGTTGGAAAACGTTTGGCGGAAGTAACTAAAAAATTAGCTAATTAACTCTTTAACAAACGGAATTGTTATCTTACGTTTTGCAGCAAGTGATGCATGGTCGATTTTATCCAGCAATTCCATTAATGATCCCAGATCGCGATCAACTCGACGAATTAAAAATTCTATAACTTCATCACTCAATTCAAATGATCGTGCATTTGCTTTTCGTTTCAGTATCTCTATTTTTAATTCATCATCGGATGATTTTATTTTGACAACTTGATCCCATGCCAATCTGGATTTTAGATCTTCAACTTCAAGTGCAATATTTGTAGCTGAAATATTGGCGCTGATGATCATAGAATGCTCATTATCGCGTAATTCGTTATAAAGCCAGGTTAAGCCTTGTTGCCATTCAATCTGTCCTGCGACACATTCAATATCATCAACGCATACCAAATCCAGTTCTCCTAAACCATGCAATATTTCAGGACTCATCTCTTCAAGTTGCTTTAACGGAATATAAGCAACTTGCAAATCAGTTTCAGAAGCCTGTTTACATGCGGCTTGTAATAGATGTGTTTTACCTATTCCTGATTCACCCCAAAGATAAAGACGATGTACTTCCTGCTTTTTAGAAATGGCACTAAGCAGAGTCAACAACTCTTGATTCTCTCCCGGCAAAAACGAAGCGAAATCATTCTGTTGAAAATCGCCAAACTGAAAAGGTATTTGCGGTAAAGAAGAATTTGGAGAAAAATCACTTGGCATTAGGGCGTGTAAAAATTACTGTTTAAATATTGTTCATGAAAATATCTTAGCAGGACAACTATAACCGCAGCAACTGGTAAGGCTATTAACATGCCGAAAAAACCAAACAACTGCGCGCCGGCCATGACAGCAAAAATAACAACAACCGGATGCAAACCTATTCGATCACCGACTAATAATGGCGTTAAAACCATGCTTTCAAGCATCTGCCCTGCTCCAAAAACGATTAAGACATAAACGATATGGGTAACATCATGAAACTGCATAAAAGCAGCAACGCCCGCTATGGCAATGCCAACAATAACACCAAGATAGGGAACAAAACTGACCAAGCCCGCAGTCAAGCCAATCAATAACGAAAATTCCAGACCCACGATCCACAAACCAATACTATAGAAAACAGCTAGTGCAAACATGAGCAATAACTGACCTCTAAAAAATTCAGCCAGAACAGCATCACCTTCTTTAACTAATTTTAAGACGACAGTTTCCTGTTTTCTGGGAATTAACTCTCTCATTCTTGCCACGAGAATATCCCAGTCTCTTAGTAGATAAAAAGTAACTACCGGTACTAATAACATGTAACTTAGCCAAAGTAATATTAGTTGTCCTGAAGCAGAAATTTTCGTTAAGAATTTTCCAGTAACATTACCTACGGTCTGCCAATGCCCCATTAATGATTGTTTAAGCCCTTCCAGATCAATACTGTCAGGCTGAAAACCAAATCGTTGTGATATCCAGGGGATAAATTCTGTCTGTAACCGGTCAATCATGTCTGGAATTCGTAGCAATAAAAGTCTTATTTGCTCTTCAATTAATGGAAATACTGTAAACAAAAAGCATAGCCCAATAATTAGCATCAGAAAAAAAACAAAAACTACCGATAAGGTTCTTGAAAATTTTATCGTTTCTAATCGATCGACAGCTGGGTCGCCAATATAGGCAAGAAAAGCGCTAATTAAAAATGGCGTTAATATCGGCGTCAACAAGTACAACAAATACCCTGCTGCTATTATTACCACCAGAATTAACCATTTCTGGGCATCTGTTATTTGAACACTCATCTAGCTAATAAACGATAATTCAACTGTTCGCTATTACTAACAAGCTCAAGTGTTTTACCAAGCGCAATCGTTTGATTAATTACCGTTAATCCACCATGGTTGATTATTTCAAACATCACTTCATCTACTGATACCCGTTTCACTTGCACTGTTGTGACAGACTGTAATGACTCCAGATAAGCTAGCGCTCTGGCGTATTCATCCAGATCATTAATATCTGAAACTAATAACTCAATAACTTCTGTACGAGTCGAACCTGTATTAGCGTACTGTGAAGCCAGTCTATCGGCAAGCTCATCAACACCTTCTTCTAATACAATTTCAGGCAGTTCAGCCTGACTAATCCAATGCATTTCCTGATCATTGATATAAACTGACCATTGTGATTCCCACAGCGTGGGTAATATTTGAATTAGCCTACCCGTTAATACCACATCTGATTGATATCGATTAGATGCATTTAATACCGGTTCTTTAAAACCGCCCCAGATATCACTCACACTAATCCGTGAACTATCTTCAAGATCAAGTAAGGGAAATAATAATGAAATACCTCTGGCTGAAGCGCGTTGTTCTAACATCGTTAAGTACTCAGGGCTTTCTTCAAAACTCACCAGACTACGAGCAGCATCACCCTCATGCGCCAACCAAACCAGTATTGACGGACGCTCTTTTCCCCAGATGTTTAAACCATAACTCCTGAGCACATCATTCAGAGCTGTCTCATCAAATTGAACCCATAATTGCTGGGATGAAGATTGGTCTTGCTGACCATCCTGATTCGCTGCTTGTTGATAACGGAATTGTTGGACAAACCGCTCTGGGCGTTCAGTTAATGTATTGATACCGCTACTTTTGGCGATATTCCTATCTCCCGTCAGTTTTATCAAAACCTGAATAAGCGCCTGTTTAATGGCTCGCTTACGTTTAGCTGTGGATTCATCGCTGACAGGTGCGGTTGCCTGATATAGCCCCGATACCTTGATCGCTTGTACCGGCAAGGATATGAGTACGGATAAACAAATGAGTACTGATAATCTAAATTTCATAATGGGCACGCTATTCAAGACTCGTCTTTAAGTCAAGGATTGCGGTAAAGAGGCGACACCGATACCATACGCCCCATGAATAATCCCACCGACAAAAAACTCAGCTATAAAGATGCTGGCGTTGACATAGAGCAAGGCAATGAACTGGTTCAGCGGCTGAAAAAGAGTGTCAGCAAGACCCATAGAGCCGGTGTCATGGGGGGGCTTGGTGGTTTCGGCGCTTTATTTGATCTCGGTTCATTAAATTACAAACAACCTGTACTGGTATCGGGCACGGATGGCGTTGGTACCAAAATTAAGCTCGCCATCGAAAATAATATGCACGACTCTATTGGTATCGATCTGGTTGGCATGTGTGTCAATGACTTGATTGTACAAGGAGCCGACCCCTTATTCTTTCTCGATTACTTTGCCTGTTCCAGTCTTGATGTTGATGTTGCCGAAACCGTAATTAATGGTATCGCTCAAGGTTGCTCATTGGCTGGCTGTAGCCTCATTGGTGGTGAGACTGCAGAAATGCCGGGCATGTATCAGGCGGGTGATTATGACCTAGCCGGATTTTGTGTCGGTGTCGTTGAAAAAGATGAATTGATAACAGGACAAAATGTATCTGAAGGCGATGCCATCATTGCGCTTGCTTCTAGCGGTTGTCATTCAAACGGTTATTCTCTGGTTAGGAAAATAATTGATGAAACGAATCAGGATTTATCTGAGAAGCTGAATAATAAAACGTTACTTGAGCTCTTAATCGAACCCACCCGCATCTATGTAAAACAGATTCTTGGATTAATTAATAAAGTACCGGTTAAGGCCATTGCCCATATTACCGGCGGTGGATTAATCGAAAACATCCCTCGCGTCATCCCCGACAATTTATCGGTAGAGATAGACGCATCAAGTTGGGAATTACCTCCTATCTTTAAATGGCTTCAGAAAAAAGGAAATATTGAGCCAGATGAAATGTATAAAACATTTAATTGTGGTGTCGGCATGGTTGTTTGTGTCGGACAAGAAAATAAAAATGACGCGATTAATTATCTGAATAATAGTGGAGAAACTGCATGGGGAATCGGAAAAATAATTTCAGGCAATGATTCAGAAAACAGGGTAAAAATTTAATTACTTCATGGTTTCTGACAAATAGTCAGAGGGTTTTATATCCTTTATCAAATAAAGCGGTCTGTTTTTCGTTTCGTTAAAAACTCGCCCAAGATATTCTCCTATTATTCCTAACGCTAATAGCTGAATACCTCCGATAAATGTAATCAATACAACTAAAGAAGGATAGCCTGCTACAGGATCACCAAACATCATTTTCTTTAGGATAATAATCACGGCAAAAGCTAGTCCGGCAAAAGCAGACAAAACACCAAGCAATGAGGCGAGCCTCAAAGGTAACACAGAAAATGAAGTTAAACCTTCAAAGGCTAAATCCAGTAAACCTAAAAAATGCCACTTAGTTTCACCAGCATAACGTTCATCTCGTTCGTATGTAATTTCTGCTTGCGAATAACCGACCCACGCAAACAGTCCTTTCATATACCGATGCTTTTCTCGCAACTTTAATAATGCATCTAAGGCATTTCGGCTTAACAACCTGAAATCACCCGTGTCTTTTGGTATTTTTATATCACTTAATTGATATAAAAAACGATAATAAATAAATGAAGTGATTTTTTTAAAAGCGCTTTCACCTTTCCTCTTAATTCTTTTTGCATTAACTACATCATATCCTTCGTGCCATCGCGCGACTAATTCAGGAATCAATTCAGGCGGATCCTGCAGATCTGTATCTATAACAACAACAGCATCACCCGATGCATGATCCAAACCTGCAGTAAGAGCAATCTCTTTACCAAAATTCCTGCTTAAATCAATAATTGTAATACGAGGATCATTCTTATGTTGTTTGCTCATTATTTCGATAGTGCCATCCTGGCTACCATCGTTCACATAAATGATTTCCAGATCAAGACTTAAATCTTTTACAGCATCCACCAATCTTGCATAAAATTCATCAAGGCCCGCTTCTTCATTATAGGCAGGCGCGACTATAGATAATATTTTTTTACTGGCTGATTTTTTGATTTCCATTTTTATATTTTTTTCGCAACAACCACTATTGAAAGACCAAAAGGAAAAATAAATTTACCAATTAAATTTGCTTCAAAACTGAATACTTTTTCAAAGAATGAATTGATGATTTTAGGTGGCATTTTTAAATCACCGCCTTCCTCTGATGGAATCATTTTTTGTTTTATTCTATCAATAAGTGCCAATGGAAATAAAAAAAAATTAAAATATGAAATATAATCTACCTGCCAGCCACTATTTTCGATCACTTTTTTAATTCGTTTAACAGTATATCTTCTTTTATGATGATGCAGATCATCATGATGTGTCCATAAAAATTGATACGCTGGGACGGTAAGTATCAACTTACCATTATCCTTTACGCAATTTCTTAATGAAGCCAAACTCTCCTCGTCATCATCAATATGTTCTAAAACATCCAATAGTACAATTAAATCATTATCCTTACGTATACTGTCAGATATATTATTTGGCAGCTCTCCTTTTAATACTTTACCTATCTCTCTAGCTTGCGCCCTTTGCAAGGCATTAGCATCTCTTTCCATTGCAACGACATCGCCATATTTCGATAAAAGAGCAAGATTGTCCCCGTTACCACAACCAGCATCAAAAATACGAGGATCTTTAGCGAGTTCTAATTTCTGAATAATATTTTCAATTATTTTTCGTCTCGCAACAAACCACCAGTGTTGAGTTTCAACTTTATACATTTCATCAAATAATTCATTTTCCATAATAAACTCAACGTTAAACCTATCCTAAATTTTATTTAATTTTATCTTGAACTTTTGCCAGAATTCCACGCAAAATATTACATTCACTTTCTTCCAATTGCGCTCGGTTAAATAATCGTCGCATTCTATGCATCAGTAATCGAGGGTTCTCGATATCATGAAAACCTATATTGATCATGACTTCCTCAAGATGTTGATAAAACATTTCCATTTTTTCTTGATTAACTAATGGCGCGTCACTTTCAAGAGATTCAATACTGTCATGATTAATACCTAACAAATATATCTCATAACAAATAATTTGAACTGCCGAAGCTAAATTAAGCGAGCTATATTCCGTATTAGTAGGTATTTGCAGAACAAGATTACATAGTTCCAGTTCATCGTTACTTAAACCCGAGTTTTCTCTTCCAAAAACAATTGCTGCAGATGAATACTTATTTTCGGAAATCGTTTTCGCGCATTCACGTGGCGAAACCATTGGCCACGGTATGCTTCTGGTGCGGGCACTGGTACCAATAACCAAATCACAATCTGCAATAGCCTCTTTTAAATCGGCGCATACTTTAGCACTGGCTAATATATCATCAGCACCGGCTGCTCTTGCTGTGGCTTCTGCTGAAGGGTAAATTTTAGGACTTACCAGATACAAACTTCCCTGCGACATTGTTTTCATAGCCCGGGCTGCTGCGCCAATATTGCCTGGATGTGTTGTGCCAACAAGAACTATTCTTGTTTTATCTAGAATATTTTTCATACCTGTATT
>CAYTIZ010000049.1:0-11948 GCA_964437885.1 uncultured Enterobacteriaceae bacterium | reverse complement strand
TACCGCGAGCAGTAATATGATATAACCCACCCGTAAATTCTATCCTTAATGGTCTTGCCATTTTAGAAATCCTTTTCTAAATAAAAATAATTACTCCCCCACTCAACTCAACTCTCTACTTAAATGTCATATGTAAGGCCTGACCCCGAAACTCTAATTGAATGTCATATGTAAGGCCTGACCCCGAAACCCGAAACCTTTTTATATCTATTCATTAATTAATTTCCAAATATTATTATTACCTAAGTTGACAGTACTATCTCTCCCTGACACTTTCATCCTTATACCGAAGCAACGGACTTAATAAGTACTCAATCAATCGTCGTTTACCGAGTTTCACTTCTACCGTGACTGCCATACCTGGTGAAAGATTTACAATTTTGTCTTTTACCTGCATCGTGGTTTGGAACATCTTGACGCGCATGGCATACACTAGCCCCAGGTTTTCATCCGGGGTCGCATCATTCGATACATTCAATATTTCTGCATCAACAAGTCCATACTTGGTAAAAGGAAAGGTTTCAACTTTGATTTCTGCTCTCTGGCCTTCATGGACAAAACCTATGTCTTTATTCGGTAACCAAGCCTCTATTTCAATGGGATCATCATAAGGGATGATCTGCATGAGTTCTTGCGCCGGCGTCACCACACCACCGATGGTATGAATTTCTAATTGATGAACTGTTCCTGTGACAGGTGCTCTGAGTTTTTGCAGGGTGACGCGTTTATCTGCTTTGATCATTTCCTGATCAAAAGCCGTGATTCGATTCTCTACATCGGCCAGTTCGGTTAGTAATGTTTTCTCAAACTCGGCTTTTTGTGCTGCCAGGCGTTGATTCATATTAGCAATGGCCGAGTCCACCATTCTTGAATTATTTTTTTGAACATTACGTTCTTGTACTTGCTCTATTCGTTCCTGTTCCAGTTCTAACCACTGTGCTCTAGGAATTAAATCTTTCTTCAATAAATCTGCGATAGATTTTGCGCGTTCGGTGATTAAGGGAATTGTTGAATCCAGTTGTTTAATACGTTCACTTATCCCACCACGTTCCGCCTGTCGTTGTCTCTTTTCGTCCTTTAAAGCTTCTCCATTGGCATAATATTCATTCAGTTGCTTATCAATTCTGTCTCGTTGCAATTTTATTTGTGACGGTGTTGCTTCAGTGAGTTTTGAAAAAATATCTTTTGGGTCTTTACCATCTACTTCGTCGAGAATTGTCTGAATACGTGCACGATCCAGTTTTAAGGCAAGTTGTTGATCTTTGGTTTGCATTTGATCGGCATCGGTTAAAGTTGGATCCAGCTCAACTAGAACATCACCCGCATTAACCTTATCGCCTTCTTTCACATATATAGCTCGAACGACTCCTGTCTCTAATGGCTGAATAATCTTGACGCGGCTACTCGGTACAATCTTACCCATAGCTACACTGACAATATCGACATGTCCTAACCATGACCAAATCACACCAATCGTAAAAAATGTAACGATAGCCCAGACAATATAACGCGCCATCGGTAACGGTGGCGTCTGCTGTATCTCTAACGCAGCTGGCAAAAACTCTAATTCATCATCTATTTCTTGGCTTTTCATATTATATGGCTATTTATATGTGTTTTTATATTGCTATTTACTAGACTTATGCAATGAGCATAGAAAGCTTCGAATGGAATCCGCAAAAGGATATCGAAAACAGATTGAAACATGGTGTTTCTTTTGGTGAAGCACAGCTTGCATTTGCAGATCCAAATCGAATTATTGCGCCAAACAAAATACATAGCCTGAATGAAAATAGGTATTATTGTATTGGTAAAGTTGACGAATCTATTTTGACAGTACGATTTACTTATCAAGGTTCGACATTTCGGATATTCGGGGCTGGTTTTTGACGTAAAGGTAAAAAAGTTTATGAAGAAAAAAATTAAATATACAGACGAGCCTATGGGCGAAATTGAAATCATTGAAGATACTTTTCCTCGCCCCGAAGATCTCGTTTTTAAAGAAGATAATACCAAAATCACCATTGCCTTAAGTAGCTCCAGTATTGCATTTTTTAAGCGCGAGGCGAGAAAACATAACACCCAATATCAAAAGATGTTCCGTAATCTTTTGGATGAGTATGTTGCTCGCCATAGTTCTTGAATAATATTTTATCTGTAGCTTAGTCATTAATTCTGTGCAACCATTCCAACTTGATGTGAATAGAGTTTTGCGTAGTAAGCTTGCTGTTCTATAAGTTCGCTATGCGTGCCGCCTTCAACTATTTGTCCTTTATCAATCACAATAATATTATCTGCTTCTCTCACTGCACTTAATCGATGCGCGATAATAAAAACGGTGCGTCCTTTGCAGATGTAACGCATATTTTGATGAATGATGTGTTCGGATTCATAATCCAGTGCACTGGTGGCTTCATCGAAGATTAATATTCTGGGGTTGGTAATTAAAGCGCGGGCAATGGCAATGCGTTGACGTTGTCCACCGGAAAGATTACAGCCGTGTTCACCTACTTCGTTGTCATAGCCTTCAGGGAGTTCCAGAATAAATTCATGTGCACCAGCCATTTTTGCCGCTTGTACTATCCTTTCCATCGGCATCGCAGGATCACTTAAGGCAATATTTTCTCGTATCGAACGATTGAAAAGAAAGTTTTCTTGCAGGACAACACCGATGTTACGACGTAACCAAACCGTATCGACCATCGCCAGGTCAACGCCATCAACCAGGACACGTCCGCTTTGCGGCACATATAAACGTTGTATGAGTTTGGTCAAGGTACTTTTGCCGGAGCCGGAACGCCCGACAATACCGATTATTTTACCCGCAGGGACATGAAGTGAAATATTACGTAATATCTCTGGCCCATCGGGACGATAACGAAAGGTCACGCCTTCGAAGCTAATACGCCCTTCCAGATCAGGCAGTGATGCACGACCGGGACTATACGCGGGCTCAGGTTGTGCATTTAATATATCTCCTAATCGTTGTACCGAAATACCGGCTTGTTGGAATTCTTGCCATAACTGTACAAGCCTTAATATGGGTCCACTGACACGACCGGCCAACATATTAAAAGCAACCAGTTGTCCAACAGATAATTCACCATTAATAACCAATCGTGCACCGACCCATAATATAAGCAGTACGGTCACCTTATTAATAAAAGATGCAACCTGACCGGCAATATTCCCCAGGTTATTAGCCTTGAAACTGGATTTTACATAACCCGCAAGTTGTTCTTCCCATTGTCGTTGGTATTGTGGCTCTACCGCACTGGCTTTTATGGTCTCGACACCATTGACAGATTCCACCAGAAACGCCTGGTTTTCTGCACCCCGATTAAACTTTTCATGTAGGCGTGCGCGTAAAACCGGTGTAACAAAAAAAGCAAGCAAGATATAAAACGGAATTGCGCCCAACACGACATAGGTCAGTGTCGGACTATAAAGATACATAACCCCGAGAAAAACCACGGTAAATAATAAATCGATCACCAGTGTCAGTGCGGAGCCAGTTATAAAGTTACGAATGCTGTCCAACTCTCTAACACGGGCAACGGTGTCACCGACGCGCCGAGCTTCAAAATAACTTAATGGTAGACGCAATAGATGTCGGAACAAGTCTGCTCCCAAAGTAACATCAATACGACTGGTAGTATGAGAGAAAATATAAGTGCGTAACGCATTCAATATAACATCAAATAAAGAAACCACCAGCAAGCCAAAGGCAAGTACATCTAATGTTGTTAGTCCCCGATGAACGAGTACTTTATCGATGACAACCTGAAAAAATAACGGCGTGATTAATGCAAAAATTTGAATGAAGAAGGAAGCCAGTAGAACTTCGGCAAGTAACTTTTTGTATTTCAGTATGGCCGGAATAAACCAGGAAAAATCAAATTTCTTTATTTCGCCCAATATCCCGGCACGGCGTGTGATTAAGATCAGTTGTCCGTTCCATCGTTTTTGAAATTCTTCAAGACTGAGGTTTTCTGGCCCTTGATTTAGCGGATCTTGAATTAATACTTTATCCTCTTCCAGTTGTGCAAGTACAAAGTAGTGGCCATCCGTATGTTGCGCAATCACCGGAAGTTGGGTTTTGCTGAGTCTTTCCTGAGAACTTGAAATGGCTTTGGCTTTTAGGCCAATCGATTTTGCACCACGTAATATTTCAGACTCGGTAAAGTGATTTTCAGATTGGCCGTAATGATGTTTGAGCTGACCTGGATCAGCTGGCATTCCATGTAATCGAGATAGCATGACAAGGCAAACCAAGCCTGAATCTAGCTGCTTAGGAACTTCCTGTTCCAAATACCTTCCCCTTTGTGTGTCTTTAATTAAAGACTATTTTTTCAGGGTTACTGTATCAGAATGTCTTGGTAATGAAATCCCCAAAAATGAGTAGGCATTATCTAAATAATATTCATCTATATTAGGTAGATGACAATGACTAACTAATTTTTATGTGTTTGAAGTTTGTTTTTTATTGATTCACAAAATGACATTAGTTTGTTGACATCTCGTTCATTTAGACCGGTAGCACATAACGCTGTTTCACTCGCCTTTTTAGCTTTTTTTCCCATCAATTTACCCGAATTCGTTAGGGTAACCAGCTTTTGACGCTCATCGGTCTCAATAAATTTCCTCTCTATATAACCATTTGACTCAAGTCGTTTGAGCAAGGGACTTAACGTTGCATTACTAATACCAGTGACCTTGGCCACGTCGCTAATCTTGACCGCCTCCTTATCCCATAATGCCATCATCACCACATACTGTGGGTAAGTTAAATTCAAGGGTTCAAGCAAGGGCTTGTAGGCTTGTGTTATCGCCCGAGAAGTTGAATACAGAGCATAGCAAAGTTGTTCGTTTAATTTAGGCCCCATAGTTTCTCTACTCAAATTAGTTATATTATTTCGCACACTAAACACTTGCAGTGCAATTTTATCTTCATTATACTCATATCCACAATATTTCGTACACGTATATTTATAACACTAACTATTATCATTACAAGAGGGTAAAAAATGAGAATAATCACAACGGTATTACTTGCTTTATCACTCAGTAGCATCGCTTATGCAGGAGGAAATCCCGAGCACGTTAGCTACCCGAAAGGATATAAATCAGAATTCACTCATTACGACACTCGTAATCGTGTAAATGGCAAACAGGTTGCCGTACTTTATGCCAATAAAACAGCCACGGAATCGGCATTAAATTCCAAACTTGCCGATGGTTCCATAATTATCATGGAAATATATAAAACCAAACCTGGTGAAGATGGTAAACCCATTGCTGGTGCGGATGGACTCTTCGAAAAAGGTAAGTTTGCAGCTGTTGCTGTTATGGAAAAACGATCAAATTGGGATGCCAGTTTTGATGCTAAACAACGTGCTGGCGATTGGGGTTTTGCCATTTACAAGACAGACGGCACAGTAAAAGATAATAAACTGGATTGCGCAAGTTGTCATACACCCATGCCTGACAATGATTTTCTTTTTTCACATTCAAGCTTGGTCGAATTTACCAAGTAATTTTACACAGATTCCACGGGGACAGGCTTAAGCCTGTCCCCGGCTAAATCTTTCTAAGAACAAACACGCCATAATCCATCATTGCATTTAGTATCACCGGTTTGGATAGATCGTAGTAATGGTCATAAACATTGATTATTTCAAAGACATTTGTATTTGATAATAGTCTATTGAATTGTTTTAACGTATAGGTTCGAAGCTGATAAATAGATTCATATTTTTTCTCGGGAACAGACTTAAGTCTATCCCTCGTTTTATTTATCTTTAGTATTACTTTTAACGTCTCCATCCGTTTCTTTGGCTGTAGCTGTAGCTTTAGCATCGTCATTGATGACTTGACTGTTAAGCGCCCTCTTCTTGCTGTCCAACGTATTACTTTATTTGTTACTTCTTTCCCGGATAATAAATGAAGTCCAAGCACATAAATTCCGTTTTTCTTTAATACTTGCGATACATTAATTAAATGTTGTTCAGCTTGTTTTTCAGATAATAAATGCCTAAAGGTATCAACTGTGCAGTAAGCACCATCAAACTTTTTTCCTTTGATTTGGAAGCTAGCCATATTTCCATTGAAAATATCAGCTTTGAGGTGATTTCGATCTAGTTTTTTTTTAGATATGCGAGAGCATATTCATTCAAATCAAATCCGGTACAATCAAAGCCATTACGAACAAGAGGGGTAATTAATCGACCTGTGCCACAGGCAGGTTCCAGTAATTTTGGACGATTTCCTTTACAATATTGACTGAATACTTTCTTCAAAAAAGCCAATTCTTCGCCCATCTCATGTGAAAATGAGACATCATAATAGGTCGGTAAATTATACCAGTTTTGCATTGTTTAATTATCACCTCATAAATAACTGATTCAAGTCCGGATTTTCCGACACGATTTAACAAAAATAGGCCTGAAATCTTATTTTGAACCCTGTTTTGCCGAGACTGTCACATACATAGAGATACGAATTATTCTATAATTCATAGTAAAACCTAAGAAATAATGGATCATACCCGTGATGCTTGAAAATGCGTGTTTTAGGTATCACGAGTATAAACATTGGAATAAAATGGCTATCAATATTAAACAGCTACTGACTAGCGCTAGAGGGAAAAACTACGATTTACATGAAAAACATGTCAATCCGCGTTTCGTAAAAACCCTCCGTACAATTGGTTTTGACCAATGCTACACTCGTGCCGAAGGCCAATATCTATGGGATATTAATGGTCAGCGCTATCTTGATATGTTGGCGGGTTATGGCGTCTTTAACGTCGGACGTAATAACCGGGAAATCCGTCAAACTTTAATCGACTTCATGCAGTCAGATTACCCCAGTTTGGTACAATTGGACGCACCACTATTATCTGGCCTACTTGCTAAAGAACTTAAACAACGCATGCCAAACGAGCTGGATTATGTGTATTTCACTAATTCAGGCACCGAAGGTGTAGAAACCGCGATTAAATTCGCTCGCTGCGCTACACGACGATCCGGAATTATCCATGCGAAGAAATCTTTTCATGGTCTAAGCATTGGAGCCTTATCCGTAAACGGGGATGAAACATTCCGTGAAGGTTTTGGCCCCTTGCTACCCAATTGTGTCCAAATTCCTTTTGGAGATATTGAAGCACTTGAACAAGCGCTTTCTAAAAATGATATGGCAGCCTTTATTGTTGAACCGATTCAGGGTAAAGGAGTCAATATACCGCCTGTTGGTTATCTCAAACAAGCACAGGAATTATGTCACCAACACAGAACCTTGTTTATCGCTGATGAAGTTCAAAGCGGTATGGGGCGTACCGGTAAATTTTTGGCATTAGAACATGAGAATGAAGTTGATGCAGATATTGTTATTTTATCTAAATCATTATCTGGTGGCTTTATTCCGGTGGGTGCCGTTCTAACTCGAAAGTGGATTCATAATAAAGTATTTTCAACCATGGATCGTTCTGTTGTTCACTCTTCTACTTTTGGTCAAGGCAATCTGGCAATGGCAGCGGGTCTGGCTACTCTCGACTATATCGATGAGTATAAATTGATGGATAACGCAACTGAAATGGGACAACTGCTTGGAACTCAATTAACCGAACTGAAAGATTCCTGTGAATTTATTAAGGATATTCGCTGGCGTGGTCTCATGCTTGCCATTGAATTCGGTACGCCAACATCACTTAAACTTCGGGCGGCATGGACTTTGGCTCATAAATTAAATAAGAGTCTATTTCCTCAAGCCGTCACTATTCCATTACTGCAAGATCATGGTGTATTAACACAGGTCGCCGGTCATAATGTTGATATTATTAAATTAATCCCATCTTTAATAATTGATAAAACAGATGTTAATTACTTTATCTCTTCATTCAAGGTTGTCATGGAATCATTACATAAATTTCCTGGCCCCTGTTGGGAAGTTATTTCAAGAATTGGAAAATCTGTTTTTCCAAATGCGCCTGACATCAACCGCCCTACGCCTTCAACAGGTAACATTTAGACGATCCTTAAAACTCTAAACAAACTACCCCGCTGTAAGCTGACGGGGTATTGCACTGAAGTTTAATCATTCAATCGCGGCAAGCCACGGGGAATTAAACCCTCAGAGATTAAGCAAGCTATCCAAAGTACTTGCCGCACGTTTACAACAAACAACTGAGCGACTAACAGCATTGCTTACCGGAAAATAATAATATCCTGTTCCTTGCCGCAACTGGTTAACGCCATTTTATAGCCATCCAGATTTATTAAATCGTAACAATACCATTGTTCATTTATTATATTTTCAGAAATAACTTCAATCCTGAATTTTTTATTTTCTTCTAATGAAACAGAAAATCGATCAAGACCAAAAGCGATACCTTTTCCCGTTGCTTTTATGAAAGATTCTTTTCTCACCCATGCACGATAAAAAGCATCTAATTGATCATCTTTATCTATACTTGTTAATTCATCTTTTTCTTTTCCGCTAAAAAACCGATCGGATAAAGATTGATAATCTATTCCATGATTTATTTTCTCAATATCAACACCTAGTTTATTATCCAGAGTCATTGCTATTAGCGCATAACTTCCAGAATGAGAGATATTAAATTCAATTGATTTATTATTATACTTCTCTTCTATAGTGGGCTTGCAATGCTGCTCATAAGAAAAAATTATTTCCCCTGAAGGTTTACTCAAACTATTTGATAATAATTTTCTCAATACGCCTCTGACAATAACAAATTGTTTCTTTTTTTCCTCAATCTTTAATCTAACCGCCCTTTTACTTTCATCTTCTGATAAATAAAAAAGAAAGTCGTCACAATTAAACAGATCAAGTTGCAATAGAAAAACGTGTATTTGTTTATCTGATAATTCAACTTTTGTTTCTAATAATTTATTAACGTTATTCACTGCTATTCCGTTAACTCCCTCTCCTTAGGGAGAGGGCTGGGGTGAGGGACTGCAAGTGATTCTTCAAGATATTTCATACCCTCATCAATACTGACATGTGCTTGATAACCTAGATCCTTTTTTGCAGCCGTCAGATCAAACCAGTGTGATGTCGAAAGCTGTCTGGCAACAAACCGTGTCATTATTGGTTCGTTTTTTATATTTAATAATCCATATATTTTTTCCAACACAAAGCCAATGATATAGGCTGCATTTTCAGGTAATGTTTTATTGACTGCCGGTAAATTAGCGGCAGATAAAATTTTATTTATTAAACCAGACATACTAATTGGTTCATCATTGCTTATAAAATATATCTTTCCTGCACAAACACCATTTGATAGAAGACAATCGGCCGCGAGCAAATGCGCCTGAACTGCATTATCTATATAACAAGAATCGACTTTATTATTTTTATTACCCACTAACCTTAAACGACCTGATTTTGCCCGGCTAATGATTCTTGGCACAAGATGAGGATCGCCTGGCCCCCAGATCAGATGCGGCCTTAATGATACTGTTTTTAAATCAGCGCTATTTGCACTAATAACTAGCTGCTCTGCTTCTGCTTTTGTTTTTTGGTATGCATTAAAAAAGTTTTCCACATAAGGTTCTGATTCATTAATGCCTTCTTCGCTTTCACCATTAAACACAACGCTGGGCGTACTGGTATACACGAGATTATTAACATTATTAATTCGACAAGCTTGCAACACATTTTTAGTAGCGATGACATTAGCTTGATAATAATCGTCGTAGTCACCCCATACACCAGCTTTTGCTGCCACATGAAAAATAACATCACATCTACTAGCAGCCGTATTAATATCGTCAGCTTGGGTTAAATCCCCCTGGATAGTTTCAACAGCCAGTTCTTTTAAGAAAGGATAATTACCACGCTGTATTGCTCTAACAGAGTCACCTCTGTCTAGTAATGCTTTCACAATCGCACCACCCAGAAATCCACCTCCGCCTGTCACTAATGCTTTCACAATAAACTATCAGCAGCCCATTTTGCTAAGAGTTCTCTTCCTATTTTGGCATTATGACGAATATCTACCGGGAAACCAGAGTGAAATAAAACATGTTTAATATTCTTCGTAACCTCAGAATTCGACGCTAATGCCAACAATTCATTTTTAAGTTCTTTCTTGTTAAAACCCTTATGCTCAGATTCAATCTCTATACAAATAACCGGCATCATTTTTTTATCCACCATCACACCAACCAAAGCAGATCGAAATATAAAAGGATGCGAATTAAATAAAGCCTCGCAACATATTGTAAACATGGTTTCTATTTCAGTAATAACCCGCTGGCTTTTTCGACCACAGAACCAGAGTCTGCCCCTTTCATCGAGATAACCTGTATCACCCATTCGGTGATAAAAACCATTGCCTGCTCTTATTTTGGCTAATCCAGTTGCTTCATTACGATTAAAATAGCTTCGTGTTACCTGTGGGCCCTTAACACAAATCTCACCTATTTCATTAATTGGTAACTCAAGTTCATCCTTCCATTCTGAAATCACATTGTCATTAATTTTTATAATTTTTACATCCAGAGCTGCAACAGCTTTACCAACACAAACACCTTTTCCTGTCGCAGTTAAATTTGCTGTTTCATTAATGATCTCATCACTACCTATAGAACTGACTGGCAATGATTCTGTTGCACCATAGGGCGTAAAGATTTGCACATCACTATTCAGCATTTTTTTAAAGCGTTGCAACACAACTGAAGATACGGGTGCGCCGGCTGACAATACACGTTTCAATGATGGTAATTTAATATCTCTATGCTCACTCCATTTCCCCACGCAATTAAGCAATGCTGGCGAACCAAACATATTGGTACATTTATATTGTCTTACAGCATCGATAATCCTTGTCGGATCGACCGTACCTGGTTTTGTAAAGTCCATCCGAGGAATAATTGAGGTCATTCCCATCGCTGGAGAAAACAAAGCAAACAATGGAAATGTCGCAAGATCAATTTCACCTGTTTGAATATTATAAAGTTGTTTTAACACATTAACCTGTGCTGTGAAATTAGCATGAGTATAAACGACACCTTTAGGAACTCCGGTACTACCACTGGTAAAAAGGATCGCAGCTATATCTTCAGCCTTTGTTTCTATTTTATTTCTCTCAGAATGCTTTCCGAGCAATTTTATCTTGTTAAGGTCTGTTAAGAATGGGCTTAATAAAATATGACTCCCGGCTAATACTGTTTTATGTATTGTATTTTTTGACCAGCCTAATGTAATTCTAGCCAGATGCGCTGTTGTATTACCTATAAAGGCTTCGGGTTCAGCTTCTTTAAGACATTTACCCAGGTTTTTAATCCCCATACCAGGATCAACTGCAACTAGAACTGCCTCAAGTTTAAACAGAGCAAAAACCAGAGCAAAAAAATCCAGACCCGGCTTAACCATAAGCACCGTTCTCATTCCTTTTTTTATTCCGTACGCCTCTAAACCATTAGCGACAAGATCACTAATTTCATCTAACTGTTTGTAGGTATAAGCATCTTTATAAAGATCAGGGACAGACTTAAGTCTGTCCCCTGGTATTTCTTGAGGCTTAAGTCTGTCCCAGAATTTATCCCTGCTCTGTGTAACAACCGCATAAGTGTCTGGCTGTTTCTCAGCCATCACTGGCAAATGGGATGCAATATTTTCTGTAACCATAACGAACAAGGGGCAGACTTAAGTCTGTCCCTCAATATTATTTTCAAGAAACGTTTGAATAATCGGAATCACTTCCTCGCCCGCATCTTCGAGTAAATAATGTCCGGCATCAAACTCATGAAACTCAGCATTTGGCATTCGTCTTTTCCATTCTTCCAGATAATGCAAGTCAAAAATAAAATCTTTTAACCCCCAACAAATCAACATTGGTAGTTTTGAAAATTGTTGTAAGTTTTTATCCACTTGATCAACAAGTTTGTAAGAAGCATGTTTTTTATCTAACGGAATAT
>CAYTIZ010000048.1:0-12032 GCA_964437885.1 uncultured Enterobacteriaceae bacterium | reverse complement strand
GAAAATAACGAAGCCCGAATCAATATCCGTATTCTGGACTCGTTGAAAGATTTGAGACGTAAGGAATTGCTCGAACAGATAAAAGTAGATTTGGTTGAGAAGGTTAATCTAGCTGAAGATAAAATTCAGATTACCGGCATTCTTGTTCTATATAACAATATGCTACAAAGCTTGTTCAAATCACAAATATTAACTTTGGGTGTGGTGATGGTGGGTATTGCTTTGATGTTGGTGATTTTATTCCGCTCCATTCCTCTTGCTGTGATAGGCATTGTTCCAAATGTCCTGGCTGCGGCAATTATCCTTGGTTTGATGGGGCTGATGAGGATTCCTCTGGATATGATGACCATCACCATAGCCGCGATAACGATAGGCATCGCTGTTGATAATAGTATCCATTATATATATCGGTTTCGTGAAGAATTTCCACAGACTCATGATTACGTCAAGACCATGCATTATTGCCATGCCAATATAGGCAAGGCGGTTTTCTATACTGCTATTACTATTATTATTGGCTTTTCAATTCTGGTGCTATCCAACTTTATTCCTACAATTTATTTTGGTTTGTTGACGGCTCTGGCTATGTTCATTGCCTTATTTGCGGCACTGACGTTATTGCCAAAATTAATTTTAATTTGGAAACCTTTTGGCTAAAACTTTTTCTAAACAATATCTTGTGGCTAAATTCTCAAGTAAAACAATCACTAAAGTCAGTTTAATTAGTTGATTATTGTCGAAAAGGTCACAAGATAAGTGCTTTCTATCGGCATATATTGCCATTACAATACTTGCCTCCAGAATACTATGCTTTAATTATTAATAAATAAAAATAAAGTAAAAGCAGAAAAAAGCAGTTTGTTATGAACTACTAAACCCGATAATGGGTCGATAATACAACAACTCTCACGAGGTACACTTAATGGAAGCTAGAGTCATAAAATCGTTGTTTTTGGTCTTATGCTTGATGACAGGCATTAGTCAGGCAGCAGCTAATTCACCCGAATCGGTAGTTAAGGAAACGTCAGATGGGGTTATTGAGCGAATTGAAAGCCAACGTTCAGCTTTGGAAGCAAATCCATCACAAGTTTATGACTTGGTGAACGAACTAGTGATCCCGCATTTTGATTTTATCAGCATGTCAAAATGGGTGCTCGGAAAGAACTGGAAGAGAGCCAGTGAGGCGCAGCGTAGTGAATTTGTCGAACAGTTTAAGACATTGTTAGTCCGTACTTATGCCCGCGCATTGTTGGAGTATTCTGGTGAGGAAGTAAAGTATTTCCCGGTTGAGAAAAATCCAAAATCAAATCTTGCTGTAGTAAAGACCGAGTTGAGCAGTTCAGATTCTAAGCCTTTCCCAGTAGCTTATCGAATGTATCAAAAGAACGAAGAGTGGAAAGTCGTTGATGTCGCGGTTGATGGTGTTAGTCTGGTATCAACTTACAGAGGTTCATTCGCGAGCCAAATCAAGAAGGATGGAATGGATGCACTTATCCGGAAACTGACAGATAAAAATGCAAGACTAGCTAATAATATGTCAAAGTAATTAGAATTTATGATGAGATGATAACAACTGGGCATTGCCCCGGTTATTTACTTTAAGCTGTCATAAAAAATCATCACTTACTATGTGCTTTCCTTTATCATAGTTGTGTAATACGAAAACTACTTAAGAACTATGAATCCAGAAACAATTAAACAACTAATCGAATCCGGTTTGCCTGATGCCGATATTTTGGTAGAAGGTGATGACGGCACACATTTTCAGGCGAGAATAGTGAGTGCATCTTTTGCTGACATGACCATGGTGCAACAACACCAGATAGTCTATAAAACATTGGGTGATAAAATGGGGTCAGATATCCATGCTCTATCTATACAGACCTATACACCGCAAGAATGGGAAAAACAAAAATAATTTCAAGTATTGTGAATCCTTTTAAAGGTAACGATAAATAAAATGGATAAACTAATTATCCAGGGTGGTAACCCGCTCAATGGGGATATCTCAATTTCTGGGGCAAAGAATGCGGCCTTGCCTATTCTTTCGGCAACTTTACTTACCGATCAGTCTGTCACGATAGGGAATGTTCCTCATCTACACGATATAACAACAACAATAGAGTTGTTGGGGCGTATGGGAGCGCAAATTACAGTCGATGAGCGTATGCGTATTGAGATCGATAATAGTCAAATTAATAATTTCTTCGCACCGTATGAACTTGTTAAAACCATGCGAGCATCAATTCTTGTTTTGGGACCCTTGCTTGCTCGCTATGGAAAGGCGGATGTGTCTTTGCCTGGTGGTTGTGCCATTGGTTCACGACCCGTGAACTTGCATCTACGAGGCTTAGCAGCAATGGGTGCTGATATTACGGTTGAAGGTGGTTACATTCGAGCGAGCGCAGATCGCCTGAAAGGTGCTCACCTGACTTTGGATATTGTTACGGTCACCGGAACAGAAAATTTGATGATGGCGGCTACGCTTGCTGACGGTTTAACTGTGATTGAAAATGCAGCAAGAGAACCGGAGGTAACGGATCTGGCTTTGTGCTTGAATAAAATGGGTGCAAAAGTTTCCGGTGCGGGAACTGATCGTATTGAGATTGAAGGCGTGGAGACATTACACGGTACGGATTATGATATTTTGCCGGATCGTATAGAGACAGGAACCTATCTTGTCGCGGCCGCAATGACAGGCGGTAATATACGTTTAAGAAATACCCAACCAAAGTTACTTGAAGCGGTATTGGCAAAATTAACTGAAGCTGGGGCAAAGATTGAAATAGAAGACAATGCCATTTCGCTGGAAATGAATGGTGAAAAACTAAAAGCGGTTGATATACACACATCACCATTTCCTGGCTTTCCTACTGATATGCAAGCTCAGTTTACAGCGATGAACAGTATAGCAAAAGGAGGAGGGGTTATTACGGAAACAGTATTTGAAAATCGATTTATGCATGTACATGAATTACAGCGTATGGGTGCGGATCTTAAACTTGAAGGTAATACTACGATAACTGAAGGTGTTGAACATTTAACCTGTGCACCCGTTATGGCAACAGATTTAAGAGCATCAGCCAGTCTCGTCCTGGCGGGCCTAGTTGCGGAAGGTGAAACAGTAATTGAACGTATTTACCATATTGATCGTGGCTATGAAACGATTGAAGAGAAGCTCTCTCAGCTAGGAGCCAACATTAAAAGAATACCCAACTAAAAAGGCTCTTTTAAAAATGCGCTTTTTTCGCGATTCAATGTGCCGTTCCTTATGGGATTTTCATGGTAGCGGCGTCAGAACCGTGCTCAAATCCTCATGTATTAATCATGCATTCCGGTTTTCCGCGCGATTCTTCCTTGCACTCACAAAAAAATCACTATTTTTAAATAGACCCTAACAGAATATTTAAGGAAACTTTTTTAGTTATTTCGATTCTATTGTATTCTGTTTTATTTTTACCCAACCTATTAACGTAGACTGAGATTATGCTGGACAAGATCACTATTGCTGTTTCTAAAGGTAGAATTTACGATGAAGCGATTCCTTTGCTTGCCAAGCTGGATATTGTTCCTGTAGATGATCCTAATAAAACTCGTAAACTGGTTCTGGAAACGAACCAAGCTCATATTCAGTTGCTTGTTATTCGCGCTACAGACGTACCGACTTATGTCGAGCGTGGTGCTGCAGAATTAGGAATTTCCGGTAAAGATGTGTTGATGGAATACTCTGGCGATGGTCTCTATGAGCCTATCGATCTGGGTATTGCAAAATGTCGGATGATGTTGGCAGGTCTTAAAGGCGCAAAGCCAATTACGGATCGACCGCGTGTAGTAACAAAATATACAAACATTACGAAAAATTATTTTGCTGACCGTGGACAACAAGTTGAAATAATCAAACTCTATGGTTCAATGGAATTAGGTCCTGTGTTGGGACTGTCTGACTGGATTGTTGATCTTGTTGATACCGGAAATACTTTAAAGGCAAATGGACTGGTGACACTTGAGCACATTGCTGATATCAGTTCTCGGTTAGTTGTCAACAAGGCAGCAATGAAGATGAAAAATGCAACGATCAAACCCATTTTAGACCAATTATCAAAAATCGTTAGTTAGCTCATGCTTAAACGTCTCGATACATCTACAGAGAATTTTGATTCATCATTACAGTCTTTGCTTTCTTTGACTGATGAACCGGATCAGTCAATTGTTGAAACAGTTTCTAAAATTATTGCCGACATTCGTTCTCGTGGTGACGATGCCTTGCTTGAATACACAAATCGTTTCGACCGTCGTTCGGCAACGATAGCGTCACTCGAAATTTCAAAACAGGAACTGGATGCAGCATTAACGCGGATATCTAATCCACTACGCAATAGTTTGCAACATGCGGCAAAACGAGTTCGCGAATTTCACGAAAAACAAAAACAAACAACGTGGATCTATGAGGATGATGAAGGCAATGTCCTTGGTCAAAAAATAACACCACTGGATCGTGTTGGTGTTTATGTCCCGGGAGGAAAAGCGGCTTACCCTTCTTCGGTATTAATGAATATTATTCCTGCACATGTTGCTGGAGTGGAAGAGATCATTATGGTGGTGCCGACACCAGATGAAATTCGAAATGATTTAGTCATGGCTGCTGCTGCTATTGCAGGAGTAACACGTGTATTTTCAATAGGCGGTGCACAGGCTATTGCTGCATTGGCTTATGGTACTGAATTAGTACCTAAAGTGGATAAGATTGTTGGGCCAGGAAATATTTATGTGGCAACAGCTAAACGTGATTTGGTGTTGTTGGCATCGACATGATTGCTGGGCCGTCGGAAGTTGTTATCGTGAGTGATGCTAGTGCTAACCCGGATTGGGTGGCGATGGATATGTTTGCTCAGGCAGAACACGATGAAGAGGCTAGTGCCATATTGATCTCGCCGGATGCTGATTTTATTACGCAAGTAGAAGATAGCATCGAAAAACTTTTGCCAGAGATGGAACGAGCCGAGATTATCAAAGCGTCATTAACAAGTAATGGTGCGATGATAAAGGTGGATGATCTCAAACAAGCGATAGATATTGTTAATATCATCGCGCCTGAACATCTTGAGCTTGCTGTCTCTGACCCCGAAGCCTTACTGGATGATATTAGACATGCTGGTGCAATTTTTATGGGACACTACACTGCTGAATCAATTGGTGATTATTGTGCCGGCCAAAACCATGTATTGCCTACCGCACGGACAGCGCGATTTTCATCACCGTTAGGTGTATATGATTTTCAAAAGCAATCATCATTGATTAAGTGCGTTAAAAATTCAGTGAATGGAATTGCAGAAACTGCTTCTGTATTAGCGCGCGGCGAAGGTTTGACTGCTCATGCGAGGTCAGCTGAGTATCGTCGCGATTCATAGAAAACCTTTCTAGCAATTTGGTTAACTGAGCAAGATGATTAAAGATCGAATAAGCAAAATCATCAAGCCTGCTGTTCTTGAAGCAAAGGCCTATCACGTCCCTGACTCTGATGGCTTAATAAAGCTTGATGCGATGGAAAATCCCTATGTATGGTCTGACGAGATTAAAACAGCATGGTCTGATTATCTGGAAAAAGCTGAACTTAATCGTTATCCGGATGCAAGCGCGAGTGAATTAAGAAAAAATATAAGCTCAGCATTTAACCTGCCTGACAATACAGCACTGATGTTTGGTAATGGTTCTGATGAACTTATTCAAATTATTTTGCTGGCATTAAATAAAACATCAAATGTTATTATGGCTCCCGAGCCAGGGTTTGTTATGTATCGCTTATTGAGTTCACTGCTGGAACTTGATTATGTTGGTGTGCCATTAAACGAAAATTTTTCACTTAATCTTCCTGCTATGTTGGAGTCAATAGAAAAAAAACAGCCCGCCGTTATTTTTATCGCCTGGCCGAACAATCCGACGGGAAACCTGTTTGAGCAGGAATCTATTGAAACTATTATAAAAGCTGCACCGGGTCTTGTTGTTATTGATGAGGCTTATCATGTGTTTGCACAAAAGAGCATGATGCCTTGTTTGCAGAAATACCCAAATATTTTGTTAATGAGAACCTTATCCAAACTGGGCCTGGCTGGTTTAAGATTGGGCATATTGTTTGGTGCGCCTGAATGGATTTCAGAATTTGAAAAATTGAGATTGCCGTACAATATCGGGACACTTAATCAGCTCAGTGCTAATTTTATTATGCAGAATATTAGCTTGCTTGAGCAGCAAGCAGGACAAATTCGTAATGATAGAGGCTCTCTATTTAATGCTCTTTTAAATATAAAGGGCGTTGAAGCATGGCCTAGCGAAGCAAACTTTATTCTATTTAGAGTCTCGGAAAAGGGTGCTGAATATGTCCATGCTGAATTGTTGAAACATAAAATTTTGATAAAGAAATTACATGGTGCTCATCCATTATTGGAAAATTGCTTACGAGTTACCATTGGCACTAAAGCAGAGAATGAAACCTTCCTGTCAAAGCTGAACGAGATAATGAATTAAACTACTGGTTTGGCATTATCGCCGCAGGTCGTTGCTGAATTTTCGTAATTAGTTCCTGCTGCTCCCAACCCCGCAAGATATTTATTCTTACTTCGCTACCCGGAATGAGTCCAGTAATCGTTTCAATTGCCTGATCCGGCGAATTTACATTTTTGCCATCAATAGCGATCATGATATCTCCAGGTATCAATCCAGCATTTTCAGCTGGACCATTACGTATGATAGCGGTGACCAACACACCACCTGTTTCAAGATTTGCAGATTCAATGATATCAGCACTTAATGTTTGTGCTTCAATACCTAGCCAGCCGCGAACCACTCTCCCGTTCTTGATAATCTGATTCAATACATCAAGTGCCTGATTGATTGGTGTGGCAAGACCAATACCTTCAGAACCACCACTACTTGTGATAATGGCAGTATTAATACCAATCAATTCTCCTGCAGCATTGACTAAAGCACCTCCAGAATTACCCAGATTAATATCAGCATCAGTTTGAATAAAATCATCGAAATAAGAAATTCCACGGCGTTTCCTGCTCGTTGCACTGACGATACCCTGAGTGACTGTTTGGCCAAAATTGTACGGATTCCCTATGGCCAGAACGATATCGCCAATTTTGAGTTCTGCTGAATCACCAATTGGTATCTGGGGCAAATTTTGCAATGGAATCTTTATCACAGCCAGATCAGTATCAGCATCAAGACCAATTAACTGGGCCTGAGCCAGTCGACCATCATTAAGGGTAATAAGAATATCATTTGCATTCTGAATAACATGAGCGTTAGTCAGGATATAACCGGCGGTATTCATAATCACGCCGGAACCAATTGAGCTATCTCTGCGTTTTTTTGGCATGGTTGGTGCATTACCAAAAAAGCGCCGGAATAAAGGATCACGGAATAAAGGATGGCTTTTTTCTTGATATATTTTACTGGCATAGACATTGACGACGGCCGGTGCAGTTGACACTACGGCGTTATTGAAAGAATATCGGTTTGATTCTGCGGGTGATAGAAACGAAAAGTTCGACAATAAATTGTTGGATGTTAATAATAAAAACAGGAATGCTGCCGCTAGACCGTAGGCAGAATATTGCAGCATAAAAAACATGTACTTTTTGAATGGCATAATGATTGGAAAGTGCTTTTATTCTGTTTTTTGTGATTATTGACAGATGTATTGTTTATCCGATAGTTAGTTTAACTTAATATATACTACGAAATAATAATACTGGTATTTAACCAAACAGTTATTTTACAGAGGCTAAAATGGATAATAGTAATGTAGACAAGAGTCGTCGCCGATTCCTGACTGCCGCTGCGACAGTAGTGGGCGGAGTAGGCACCGTTGCTGGCGCAGTACCGTTTATTGCAACCATGGCTCCAAGCGCGAAAACCAAGGCGGTTGGGGCACCCGTTGAAATAGACATCAGTAAATTACAACCTGGCGAGCGAATAATTGAAGCATGGCAAGGCAAACCAGTCTGGGTTCTCAGACGCACTAAGGAAATGTTGGAAGATATTGCCTCACAAGATGATGTGGTCAACGATCCTGCTTCAGATTCCAGTGCTCAGCCTGATTATGCTAAGAATGAATATCGGGCACGTGAAGATGAATATCTAGTTGTATTAGGTGTTTGTACCCATTTAGGTTGTGCACCTAAACTTATACAAAAAGGAGTGGATGATAGTATTTCTGCTGAAAAAGGTGGTTTTTTCTGTCCTTGTCACGGTTCCCGCTTTGATTTGGCCGGTCGTGTTTTCAAGGGTGTTCCTGCACCAACCAATCTGGTTGTGCCCCCCTATAAATTTCTTTCACCTAGCCGTTTGTTAGTCGGCGATGACAGCGAGGCAGTGTAATGGCTGATATCGAAAAAAAAGTCGTTAAAGGATTAACCGACTTAAGAGATTGGGTCGATGCACGCTTTCCGTTAATGCAAAACTGGAATGAGCATCTGGCTAAATATTATGCACCGAAGAATTTTAATTTTTGGTATTTTTTTGGTTCCTTGGCCATGCTGGTATTGGTTATCCAGATACTGACCGGTATCTGGCTAACAATGAATTATAAACCGTCAGCAGAAGATGCCTTTGCTTCTGTTGAGTACATTATGCGTGATGTGGATTGGGGTTGGTTTATTCGTTACATGCATTCTACTGGTGCCTCAGCATTTTTTGTTGTCATCTTTTTGCATATGTTTCGTGCTTTGCTCTATGGCTCTTATAAAAAGCCTCGTGAATTGCTCTGGTTATCCGGCATGGCTCTTTATCTGGTCATTATGGGCGAAGCTTTCTTTGGCTATCTATTGCCTTGGGGGCAGATGTCATATTGGGGTGCGCAAGTCATTATCTCGCTGTTTGGTGCATTACCTATCATAGGTCCAGATTTAGCCGAATGGATTCGAGGTGATTTTGTTATTTCCGATGTTACCTTAAACCGTTTTTTCGCATTGCATGTTATCGCCTTTCCGTTGCTCATTCTTGGTTTGGTCGTATTTCATATTCTGGCCTTGCATGAAGTAGGTTCGAATAACCCGGATGGCATCGAAATTAAAAATAATAAAAATGCAGAAGGTATTCCTTTAGATGGTATTCCATTTCATCCGTATTACACGGTAAAAGATATTTTTGGTGCAGTGGTGTTTTTAATTTTCTTTTTTGCAGTAGTATTTTTTGCGCCGGAAATGGGTGGATATTTTCTTGAACACGCTAATTTTACGCCCGCAGATCCATTTACTACACCAGCACATATTGCACCAGTTTGGTATTTCACTCCTTTTTACGCCATATTGCGTGCTATCCCGGATAAACTAGGTGGCGTTATAGCAATGGGATTGGCAGTCAATATATTCTTGTTACTACCCTGGTTGGATCGAAGTCCGGTTAAGTCAATTCGTTACCGTGGATGGAATTATCGTATTGCTTTGACTGCGTTTGTAATCAGCTTTGTGTCATTAGGTTGGTTAGGTATGCAGGGAGTGACGCCGCTATATACTTGGATGGCGCGTTTCTTCTCCGTTGTTTATTTCAGTTTCTTTCTCTTAATGCCATTTTATACTGCGTTTGATAATGATAAAGCGGTGCCAGACAGGGTGACAGACAAATGAACGGATACAATAAACTACACAAGGTGATATTTATTCTTTTGATGATAGTTTCTGTCAGTGTTTCAGCAGCGGCGGGTTCAAAATTGATGCGCATGGAGGTTGATCTTTCTGACCAGACATCATTACAACGCGGTGCCAAAACATTCGTGAATTATTGTTTGAGTTGTCACTCAGCGGCCTATATGCGCTATAACCGCATGGGCGAGGATCTGGGTATTAGTGACGATGTACTGAAAACCAACTTTATGTTTGGTACGGATAAAGTGGGTGACCCCATGACGATTGCAATGCGTAAGACAGATTCAAATAAATTTTTCGGAGTTACGCCTCCTGATTTGTCTGTTGTTGCTCGTTCTCGTGGCGCAGATTGGCTCTATAGCTACTTCAAAACATTCTATATTGATGAATCACGACCTTTTGGTGTGAATAATATGACGTTTAAAGATGTAGGTATGCCTAATGTTTTGTGGCAGCTTCAAGGAACTCAACGCTTAACAGAGAATACTCATGATGATGGTCTACATCATGCTGCCACTTTTGAAGATCTGGAGTTAATTAGCCCAGGTTCCCAAAGTGAAGAAGAATATGATCGTACCGTACGTGATCTGGTCAATTTTATGGTCTATCTAGGTGAACCGATTAAACTGAAACGAGCCAAGATCGGAGTCTGGGTTATGTTGTATCTCTTTATTTTCATGATAATTACCTATCTGCTTAAAAAAGAGTATTGGCGCGACATACATTAAATTCGCACGGAACCCCTTTATTTTTGAATCTATAGTATAATCCCGCGCTTTCTTAACAGGCTGGAGATTTAATAATGGCAAGTGTCGCCAATCGTCGCTCATTAATGGTTCTTTATTCGGACTGTATCAGTCCAATCGGACATGCTGTACGTATTGTGTTGGGCGAAAAAGATGTCAATGTTGAAATTAATTATATTGATGATGATGACAACAGACCTGAAGAGTTAAACGATCTAAACCCTTATAACTCAATTTTGACTCTGATCGACAGGGATCTGGTGCTTTATGATGCGCATATTATTATGGAGTATCTGGATGAACGTTTTCCTCATCCGCCATTAATGCCTGTAGACCCAGTGAATCGAGCGAGAAACCGCCAATTACGCTTTAGAGTAATGCGTGATTTATATTCGGTGATTGAAGATCTTGAGAGTGACAATGAAATAGCTGTAGCAAATGCAAAAAAAGTTTTGCGTGATAATTTAACTGCTATCGCACCTGCTTTTGCACAAATGCCTTATTTTATGTCAGAAGAGTATTCATTGATTGATTGCTGTGTGGGACCGCTGATGTGGCGATTATCTCAATATGGCATAAAGTTGCCAATGTCTGCTAAGCCATTACAGGAATATGCGGACAGGTTATTTGAACGTGAGGCATTTCAAACGAGTTTGTCAGCTGTAGAAAAGGAATATAACGAGGGCTAAATTAGCCGGTTATAAACTTGCATTTTGGCTGACAATGTTATGAATTCAAACCGACCATACTTGTTACGCGCGCTATACGACTGGATTTGTGATAATCATCTCACTCCTTATTTGTTAGTTGATGCAACTGGCGATGATCTAAGTATTCCCAATGACTTCGTTGAAGATAATAAAATTGTTTTAAATATTTCTGCCAGTGCTGTGCGTGATCTTGATTTAAGTAATGATTACATTAACTTCAAAGCACGGTTTTCCGGGAAAAGCATGAATGTTTACTTCCCCGTTGAAGCCGTATTGGCAATTTATGCTAATGAAAATGGTCGTGGCATGATCTTTCAGGAAGAAGAACAAAAAGTTAAAACAGACAAAGAATTAGTTTCAAATTCTGAATCAAAAGATCCAAAAGAAAAGAAAGAAACGAAGAAGAAAGATCGATCGCATTTGAAGATTGTTAAGTAGTATTTCTGTTTTACCTCTCTATTAATTTCACTTTTATATTTTCTTTAAGTTTTGGTTTCGCCTGAAAGCGAGTCCACGGCTCTTGCGCATCCATGCACTCGCGACATTTGTGCGTCCTGCACATCAAGGCAAGCAATAAAGGGAATCAAAAATCTGGCCTAGTTGAGACAAAATTGTTGTGCTAATCTTTATAGCATCACAAACTAGGAAAGAGTGGAGATAAAGGATTGAAAAATAACGACTTGTTTTTTCCACCTTATTAACACTATATGGAATCCATGTTTAATATGCTAACCCGATTCCATATAACATACTGTTAGGCTTAAAGAAGGAACCAAATGAAATTTCAGCTTGAAAAGTTTCATCGAAATATAAGTGAAGATGAGCTTATAAAAGACCTACAAGACACATATAGTTTGTTAACTGAAAATAGTCAATCGTTTAGTTATAGGTCATATAATGAATCAGGAAAATACACTTCTAGTACA
>CAYTIZ010000047.1:694-12242 GCA_964437885.1 uncultured Enterobacteriaceae bacterium | reverse complement strand
AGGTAACTTGTTGACAGAACTTTCAACAGTTCGGGTGCCTATGCCTAAAAGCGTAAAAAACTTTATTGATAGAAGTGATATGGTGCTGTCGTTATAGCTCATAGTAAGCTGCAAGCACGGCCTGAAGTCCAGGAACATGTTAAGTCCAGCCTGTATCATGAGACTCATGTTTTCATACGGAGATCTTCGGCAATTTAAATCAGCAAATTGGGCGGGTATTTCATGGTGAAAAACGAGAGACTCTGGTAGACTCTTCACCCCGTATATGAACCATTTTTTTATCCTTATCATCTCTATATACGGTTCTTTTGAATCGATAAGGATTACTCCCTCTGTTTTTCATGTCCTGGTTTTGAGGCTCTGCTCATGACGCGTTATATATTTGTTACTGGCGGTGTGGTTTCATCACTTGGAAAAGGTATTGCTGCCGCTTCTCTTGGCGCTATTCTTGAAGCACGTGGATTGAATATCACCATGTTAAAACTGGATCCGTATATTAATGTTGATCCGGGCACTATGAGTCCCTTTCAGCATGGTGAAGTTTATGTGACGAATGATGGTGCCGAAACAGATTTGGATCTGGGGCATTATGAGCGATTTGTTCGCGCCACCATGGGCAAACGCAACAACTATACAACGGGGCGAATTTACCTCAATGTGATTCAAAGGGAACGGCGAGGAGATTATCTCGGCGGCACAGTGCAGGTTATTCCGCATATCACCGATGAAATAAAAAGATGCATTAAAGCGGGCGCGGGTGATGCAGATATTGCCATGATTGAAATTGGTGGCACGGTGGGTGATATCGAATCTCAGCCTTTTCTGGAAGCGATCAGACAAATGCGAATTGAACTCGGTGCGGAAAATACCCTATTTATGCATTTAACTCTGGTGCCTTATATTGCGGCAGCAGGCGAAATCAAGACCAAACCAACGCAGCACTCGGTTAAAGAATTACGTTCCATTGGTATACAGCCTGATATTTTGATGTGTCGCACCGATCATATGATTCCAGATGCTGAAAAAAAGAAAATGGCCTTGTTTACTAATGTAGAAGAATCAGCAATTATTTCTGCGCTTGATGTAGATAATATTTACAAGGTTCCCAGAGCGCTTCATGATCAAGGTCTGGATGAAATAGTGAATAAAAAGTTTGCTTTAAATTTACCTAAAGCTGATTTGAGTGAATGGGATAATGTTGTTGATGCATTAAATAACCCAACGGGTAGTGTCAATATTGCAATGGTTGGTAAATACACCGATCTGGCCGATTCTTATAAATCGCTTTCTGAAGCTTTGGCGCATGCCGGTGTCCAAACACGGACTCAGGTTAATATTGTTTATGTTGATTCGGAAGACATTGAAAACAAGGGGCTTGATTGTCTAAGCGATATCGATGCGATTCTGGTGCCGGGTGGTTTTGGTAACCGCGGTATTAATGGCAAGATTGCCGCCGTTCGTTATGCGAGAAAAAACAGTGTGCCGTATCTGGGTATTTGTTTGGGTATGCAAGTCGCCGTTATTGAGATAGCGCGCGATCTAGCTGGGCTTGAGAATGCGAATAGCACTGAATTTGATAAAAATACAGAAGATCCTGTTATTGCATTAATTACTGAATGGCAGGATGTTTCAGGTCAAGTTGAACAACGTAGTGAAGACTCTGATCTGGGTGGCACCATGCGATTAGGTGGTCAGGAATGTCAGTTACTTAAAGGATCTTTGTCAGAATCCTTATATCAATCTGACACGATTACAGAACGACACCGTCATCGTTATGAATTTAATAATATCTATCAAGAACAACTTGAGGCGACGGGGATGCGTATTGCGGGTCGTTCACTTGATGGTGAATTAGTTGAGATCATTGAAATTCCTGAACATCCCTGGTTTGTTGCTTGTCAGTTTCATCCAGAATTTACATCAACACCAAGAGATGGCCATCCTTTATTCACTGGCTTTATAAACGCGGCACGAGCATATAAAGAGTCAAATGCAGGAACTGTTAAAAATGCAGCTATGTGATTTTGAAGTTGGGTCGACACAGCCTTTCTTTTTAATAGCTGGTCCCTGTGTTATTGAAAGTGAGCAATTGGCTATGGATACAGCGGGTCAATTAAAAGAACTGACGACTGAATTACAAATACCATTTATCTATAAATCATCTTTTGATAAAGCCAATCGTAGTTCGCACGACAGTTATCGTGGTCCGGGTATTGAAACTGGCTTGAAAATTTTAGCCGATGTTAAAGAAAAAATAGGGGTGCCGGTTTTAACTGACATTCATGAAGATACGCCGTTAGCTGAAGTAGCGAGTGTTGTTGATGTTCTGCAAACCCCAGCTTTTCTTTGTCGACAAACAAATTATATTCAAGCCGTTGCTAAAACAGGCTTGCCTATCAACATAAAGAAAGGTCAATTTCTTGCGCCATGGGATATGGCGCATGTTGTCGAAAAGGCACGCGCTGTCGGTAATGATAAGATTATGGTTTGTGAGCGTGGAGCTTCCTTCGGCTATAATTATCTTGTTTCCGATATGCGATCATTGGTTGTGATGCAGGAGACAGGTGCGCCGGTTGTCTTTGATGCTACTCACTCGGTACAAATGCCCGGCGGCGGCAAGGTTTCAGGAGGACAACGTGAGTTTATTCCCGCACTTGCACGCGCAGCGATCGCTGTCGGTATTTCGGGTTTATTTATGGAAACACATCCTGAACCAGAAAAAGCATTAAGTGATGGTCCGAATTCATGGCCAATGGATAAAATGAGATCATTGTTGGAAACTTTGAAATTGATAGATGAAACGATTAAAAATAATTAGCCACAGAGGACACAGAGAAAGACAAGAGAAAAACTATTTATATTTAAAAAATGTTTTTAAATTAATGATTTTTCTCTGTGTCTTCTGTGGCAGAAATATAATAAAAGCGAATAGAAAATATTAGGAGAGTAATGAAAGTGTCAGCTATAAATAAAATTATTGCACGCGAAGTCCTCGATTCAAGAGGTAATCCTACTATTGAAGCAGAGGTCTATACTGAAGGTGGTGCTGTCGGCAGTGCCATGGTTCCTTCTGGTGCATCTACAGGTGTGCGTGAAGCTTTGGAATTAAAAGATGGTGATGAAAATCGTTATCTAGGTCGCGGTGTGCTCAAGGCTATCGAAAACATTCACACCAAAATCAGCTCTGTTGTTGTTGGAATGAATGTGACAGATCAAGCAGGCGTCGATCAGGCGATGATTGATCTGGATGGTACGCCAAATAAAGCGAACTTGGGTGCAAATGCTATTCTGGCTGTTTCTATGGCAACAGCCCATGCGGCAGCGAATGAAAAAGATATTCCTCTTTATGAGTATCTGGGTGGGGAAGGTCCGTTCAAGATGCCGGTACCGATGATGAATATCATTAATGGTGGTGCTCATGCGGATAACAGTGTTGATATACAAGAATTTATGATTTTGCCGGTGGGTGCTTCGAGTATTAGAGAAGCGGTTCGCTATGGTACGGAAGTATTCCATTCTTTGAAGTCGGTTTTATCAAAACGTGGTCTGGGTACTACTGTTGGTGATGAAGGTGGTTTTGCACCGAATCTTTCTTCTAATGAAGAAGCGATAGAAGTTATTCTCGAAGCAATTAAGGATGCAGGGTATAAAGCCGGCGAAGATATTTTATTAGGTCTGGATGTTGCTAGTTCTGAATTTTATGAGGATGGTGTTTACACACTAGAATCAGAAAACAAAAAATTTAGTTCTCAGGAATTTATAGACTATTTGGCGCCATGGTTTGAGAAATATCCCATCATAACAATGGAAGATGCTATGGACGAAGGTGATTGGGATGGCTGGAAGTTATTAACTGAGAAATTCGGCAAGGATGTTCAACTTGTTGGTGATGATCTATTTGTTACTAATACTTCAATTCTTCAGGAAGGTATCGATAAAAATATCGGTAATTCCATTTTGATTAAGGTTAACCAAATCGGTTCACTGACGGAAACTTTAGCGGCTATTAATATGGCCAGGAAGGCAGGCTATACTGCTGTGATATCACATCGGTCAGGTGAAACAGAGGATACAACGATTGCTGATCTCGCTGTAGCAACATCAGCAGGACAGATTAAAACCGGTTCGCTTTCTCGTTCTGATCGTGTTGCTAAATATAATCGTTTGATGAAAATTGAAGACCAACTTGGTGACCGTGCGACTTATCCAGGCAAAGATACTTTTTATAATCTTTCTTAATGATTTATAACAAGACTTTAATACTATATAGATGAAAATAAGTACCGCTCTTTTTGTTTTATTGTTAGTACTCTTGCAATACCGCTTATGGTTCGGCAACGGCAGTATGACGGAAGTGCATCATCTACAAAAACAAATCAGTCAAATCGAGCAGGAAAACCAAAATCTTAAAGAACGTAATCTCTCATTGACGGCAGAAGTACATGATCTTAAACAAGGTCAGGAAGCTATCGAAGAAAGAGCGCGAAGCGAGATGGGTATGATCAAGTATGATGAAACATTTTATCAAATTATTGATTATACAGGTTCTCAAGCCAACTCGAATTAAGATGTATTTCCAAATATCGTGTGTGTATGTTTAATAACGCAAGATACTGGGTTGTGATTCCGGCTGCTGGCGTTGGCAAACGAATGGGTATTGATAAGCCGAAACAGTATATTTCTGTATATGATAAAACAATTATTGAGCATACGATTAATTGTTTTATAAAGCGCGAAGAAATTGAAGGTGTTGTGGTTGTGATTTCGGAGACAGACGAGTATTGGCCAAAGTTATCGATATCAAAACATGAGAAAGTAATAACCGCGCCAGGTGGCGATGAGCGTTATCAATCTGTGTTTAATGGTATACATGCCTTGCAAAATAAAGCGGAAGATAATGATTGGGTTATGGTTCATGATGCTGCAAGGCCTTGTTTGAATCAATCGGCTATCGATAGACTGATGATTAATTTGCGCACACATGATGTTGGTGGAATTTTAGCTTTACCCTGCCGAGATACAATGAAAAAAGCAAATGAATCTGGTGAAATAGTAGAAACGGTTGAACGAGAGTCTCTTTGGCAGGCACAAACACCGCAGATGTTTAAATATGGAAAATTATACTCTGCGATTGAGAAAATATTGAATGAAAATGTTGTTGTAACAGATGAAGCGATGGCAATGGAGTTGTCGGGTTATAAACCAATGCTTGTACAAGGACATCAGGAAAATATAAAAATAACCCATAAAGATGATATTCAATGTCTAAAATTGTACTTAAATGAGATGACGTAGAAAATGCGAATTGGACATGGATATGATGCTCATTGTCTTGTTAAAGACCGATCTTTAATTCTGGGTGGCGTCACTATTCCTTATGAGAAAGGTTTGGAAGGTCATTCAGATGCGGATGCCGTTATTCATGCATTATGCGATGCAATACTTGGCGCACTATGTTTAGGTGATATTGGTAATCATTTTCCAGATACGGATCCAGAATTAAAAAATATTGATAGCCGTGTTTTATTAAAGCAAGTCTATGATTTGATAAAGCAAAATAATTATGTGTTGCTTAATGCCGACATAACTATTTTGGCGCAGGCACCAAAGATGGCGAGTCATATTTCTGCAATGAGAGAAAATCTGGCAAGCGATTTAGATTCAAAAATTGAAAATATTAATATTAAAGCTACTACGACAGAGAAAATGGGTTTCATTGGTCGTGGTGAAGGTATAGCTGTTCATGCTGTTGTTTTATTAAATACCATCTAAAAAAAACAGTTTTTCTCCTTTTTTTATTTCAGATTTCTCCTCTAATTCTTGACTGTTAGATATATTGTTCACGTATTATTCCTATACGCATGTTATTTAAATTTGCGTAGTAATAACAAAACGATAATTCTAAAAAAGGAAAGAGATATATCATGAATACACATACAATTTGTAAAGACGATACACTGAAAAAATTCCAACATATAGATGTCGAGATTGATCCTGAATACGGTATTGTTTGGGTATATCAAAATCCACATCCACGTCCTTGTTTTAATCAGAAGTTAATCTCTGAAGTGAGAAAAATTCAGCTTTTGTTAGAGACTTATGATGGATGCTTGCCATACGAAGGGAAACTGGTTCCCATTCATTATCATGTACTCGATTCCCATACTCCTGGAATATTTAGTATGGGTGGGGATCTGGATTTGTTTCGTGATCATATTTTAAGAAAAGACAAAGAGGGTTTATTGAAATATGCAAAATCTTGTATAGATACAATACATGGATTTGTTGTTGGATTTAGATTGCCAATTACAACAATTTCACTTGTTAGGGGAGAGGCACTTGGAGGTGGTTTTGAAGTTGCGATGAGCGGGAATGTTGTCATAGCTGAAGAGGGAAATGACATGGGCTTTCCTGAAATATTATTTAATCTTTTTCCTGGAATGGGTGGCTACCATCTTTTGTCACAGCGCTTGCCTGCATATCAGGTAGATAGAATGATGTTAAATGGACGTAAGTATGAAACAAATGAACTTTATGATATGGGGGTAGTGGATATTTTAGCTAAGAAAGGTGAAGGTAAGGCTGCCGTGTATAAATATGTAAAAGAAAGTAGTCGTTATCGAAATGGTTTTCGTGCAATGCAAGAGATCCACAGGAAAGTACATCCGATTTCATATGAAGAAATGATGGAGGTATGCGCGTATTGGGTTGACGTCGCTTTGAAGATTTCCAAAAAAGATTTACGATTAATGGAGCGGCTTGTTAATGCTCAAAACCGTAAGACGTCCAGTTTTTATAATGATGGAGTGAAATATAGAAAAACAGCTTAAGTATTTTTACGATATAATTGATTCTGGTTTATTGGTGCAAACAAGGAATATTGATTGTGTATATTCATTTTTAAGCTTGGGTGAGTTGACGAGAATAGATATATAACTCTTGTCTTCACTCAAGCTTATCTTATTTGGAATGGATGCACAGTTGCCAAGTGAGTTTGCATGGCATGAACGTATTACTAAACAATTCGAAACCAGATTTTATTTCTCCATTCTTATGTTCCTTGTGGCGCGCTATAGATAATGGGACTTTTCAGGGGGGTTCTCGGGAAAATACAGTTTCGAGATTGATGAAGAGAGAGAATTAGTGAGTTAAATTACAGTATTGTTATAGAGTTGCCGAATCTTTTGTTTCCAGAAAATCATCCAAGGCTACTCTTGTTTCATCGAATATAAGATTTAATTCATTAATGAGTTCTAAAATTGAATAACGTTTCTGAGACTGTGACAGTTTATAGATTTTATCAGCTATTCTTGCAAGCCTCTTTGCACCAATTGAACGTGAACTTCCATCTAATGCGTGGGCGAGTTCAGCTACTTTTTGATACTCATTATTCTGGGCGGATATCGTTAATTGATCTATTGTAGCAATGGTATCTCGAATATAACCGTCAAATAAATTTTTCATAAAGCTTGTTTCTTCTTTTGCCATCATATACAGGGAATCTAGTGAAATTAAATCAATAAGTGGCAGATTTACCGGAGCATTAATATCAACAACATTTAATATTGGACTTACATTGGTTGAAGTATTTTTATTTTTAACAAGTGAAGTGATCGTATTGAGTAGCTTTTCAGGTTCTACCGGCTTGGTTAGGTAGGCATCAAGTCTGGCTTCTTTACAAGCATTTATAGCTTCATTTGTTGCATTTGCAGTCAGCATTAATATCGGGATATTTTTATTATCAGGATACATAAACCGGTATATCTTTGCTGCTTCAATTCCTCCCATTACTGGCATGTTCATATCAAGAATAATCAGATCAAATTGTTCCCTTTCAAGAAAGTCCAGAACCACCTCACCATTTTCTGCAATTGTAACGTTGTGATTTGCATGTTCAAGAATGTTTTTGATAACTTTTTGGTTTGTTTCGTTGTCTTCACCAACAAGTATATCGAGTCTTTGGGATGGAATTTTGTACGTAGTATTTTTTTCAGATATACGCATGCTCTCACGCTGATAATTCAGACTTGTACCAGCAGTAACGGCATGAAGGGCCCTGAACAGAGTGGTTCTGTTCGGATTTGTATCAATTATCGAAGAATAACCGGATCTTAGAAAATCTAATTTGGTTAAAAAACTAAAATGGTCATTACTTATCAGAATAAACTGAATATTATTAAAATTAGATTTTACTTCTTTGATAAATTGAATCGGGTCAGTATCCAGATATTTCTGGAAGACAAAAATAATATTATTATTAGCACTATTGTTATTGATCCTAATCATATCGATAGCATTGTGCGAATCATACGCATAATTGAATAATAATTTCCATGTAGATAAATGGTTTTCAATAACCTGGCTATAGTCTTTAATAGGATTAATTAAAAGAATTGAAATATTTTCAAAATTAGTAAATGATTCTTTTTCTTCTGATAGTATTGATTGTTGTTCAAATTCCATTTCAACCCAGAAGTTCGATCCTTCATTCAGTTTACTAGTGAAGTCGATTTTGCCATTCATTGTTTCTACAAGCTGTTTTGCAATAGCCATACCCAGCCCAGTCCCACCGAATTTTCTCGTAGTAGATTCATCAGCCTGGGTAAACTTATCGAACAAGGTTGATTTGCCATGTTCAGCGATACCAACACCTGTATCAATTATTTCAAATTTTAATTTGGTTTTCCCATTTGAAGATGAAATATGATGTACATATATTTCAATGGAGCCCTCTTTGGTGAACTTTATCGCATTACTAATAATATTTATTAGTATTTGTCTTAAATGTTGTTCATCACCACATAATAAGAATGGAGCGTTGGGTGAGATATGCACATTGAAGGCTAGCCCTTTATTTTCGGCCTCAGGCGCAAGCATTTTAGCGGTAGAGTTAACGACAGCATGTAGATCAAAATCTACATTTTCAATTGTAACTTTACCTGCTTCTATTTTTGAAATATCTAAAATATCATTAATAAGTGCGAGTAATGTTTTTGCAGAAGCATTTATTGTTGATGAATATTCCTTTTGTTTAGAATTAAGTTTTGTATTAGAAAGCAATGTACTCATACCTATGACACCATTAAGTGGCGTACGAATTTCATGGCTCATGTTTGCAAGAAACAGGCTCTTTGCCTCATTTGCGGCTTTGGCTTCATTTACTGCGGCATGTAGTTTTGAAATAAGTAAAGATACATAGGAAGATAAAAATATTATCGCAAAAATGAAACCATTGCTTAGGAACATGTGCGTATTCCAATATTCATTATAATGTATAACTACGCTGAAACAGATAACCGATAGTGTCGTGGCGGCAAATAAGGACCGATTGCCATATCGGAATCCATAACCAAATATCATAAATAAATAACTGCTAACTAATGGTGCTCCAGCTTCGTCTAAATGTAGTAAAGCAAATGACATTATTATTATATCAAGTAGCATACTGATCCTGCGTCTTAACAGGTGCGTCTTAGGATTGATGATTATCCATGCTAATATTAATAAGCCAAATAGAATGTAGAATATCGGAGCCATTATAGCTTCGGGCTTTTGTGGTAAAAATTGATGAACTCCAAATATGTAGAATAAACATACAGCTCCCATAATGAGTCTTACATAACTTTGTTCATGTTCTGCATCATCTCGATTTTCCAGACGTGATTTTATTATGCGTATAAGATTTTTTTTCATGTAATTAAATTAATTCGTCATTAAACTTTATGGGGAGTTTTATATATCATCTATTTTTCTAATTAATGCATTAGCACATTCCGGGTCAAGATGTTTGCCTCTTATAGCTTTAATATAAATAAGTGTTTTATCTAAAGGCCATGCTTTTTTATATGGTCTTTCATGAGTTAATGAATCGAACACATCGGCGACAGCAACAATTCTTGCTTCTATTGGAATATCTTTGCCGGAGATTCCATTTGGGTAACCGCTACCATCAAATTTTTCGTGGTGATTCAATGCAATAAGGGCACCGGTTTGAAGGTAAGGTGAAGGGCTATCTTTAAGTATTTCATAACCAATAGTGGTGTGGGTTTTCATCGTTTCAAATTCATCGCTCGTCAGCTTGCCTTCTTTCATGAGAATTTTATCTGGTATAGCGAGCTTACCAATGTCGTGCAAAGGCGAAGCTGTTTTCAATATTTTTGCATCGTACTCATCCAGTCCCAACTCAAGTGCAAGAATATAACTAATTCTGCCCATTCTTAGTAGATGTTCACCTGTGATGCAATCTTTATATGCACATGCTCTTGTTAATCTATCCAGAGTTTCTTTCTCACGCAAAAGAATTTCATCAGTTGATGCGTTAATCTGTTGTGTTAAAAAATGATGTTGTTTTTTTAGTTCTGTTTGTCGTTTCCCAAGTGAAAGTAAATTTTTGCATTTTGACTTGTATTCAGTTTTATCAAAGGGTTTATTTAAGAATTCAGTGACACCATTTTCAAGAGCTTCATACAAGATCGATTTTTCTTTTATTATTGTGATCATCATAATTGGAATATCATGACAATCGGGTATGCGGCGTAAATGTTTTGTAAATTCAATACCATTCATATTTGGCATTTTATAGTCAGTGATCACCAGGTCAGGTGGCGCTATCTCTGCTGCGGCAAGTGCAGCAATGGCACTTTGAAATGATGTTATTGAGATGTTTGAATCAATATTTTTTAATGTTTCACTCAAAATACTACAGCTGCTTGATTGGTCGTCAACAACCATGATCGTGGATGTAATTCTATTTTTAGGTGATTCTTTCAGTAATAAGGACATACATAAATTTCCATGATTGTTATTATTATTATTATTTGGTTAAGTATAGCTAATCAATCTCGTTTTAATAATAAATAAATAGCCCCCGTTCCCCCATCAATTTGTCGTGCTGAACAAAAAGCCATAACATTATCTTGATGACGTAACCAGTTGTTTAGCTTGTTTTTTATGACAGGCTTTTTATTCTTGGAACCTATTCCTTTACCATGAATAATTCTGACACAATGTTGCGAGCGCGCCAAACATTGCCCAAGAAATTGTGACAGAGCTGTATTTGCCACAGCAACAGTCATACCATGTAGGTCGAGTTCGGCTTCGATTTGGTATTGGCCGCGGCGTAATTTCCTTAAAGTTTGTTTCTGTATACCCGGTTTTGAATATGATAATTCATCACCCCTTTCAAGTAGATTCTGCTCAAATTCACTATCAAGCAGTTCTTGCACGACAGCGCGGCCATTTTCCCCAGTTTTAGTGGGAGTAGGAGAAGCTTTAGGTTTGTTGATGACAATACTATCTTGTTTTATCGGCTTTATACTGCCAACTGTTTTTCGAAACAGTGCACTGTCTTCTTCTGAAATATTTGATAATTTTTTCATGGTGCAATAATCAGCACGTTTTAAATCACCTTAGTTTAACTTATGGTAAAATTAATGTCAGTTAAATTAGATAGTTAGAATAAAAGAGTCTTGTCGTGATAATGTGGTTTGTAAGTGAGTTTTTCTTAATCTAACCAGTTTCGAGCATTCATGAACAGCTTCATCCATGG
>CAYTIZ010000047.1:0-684 GCA_964437885.1 uncultured Enterobacteriaceae bacterium | reverse complement strand
TAAGGCTTAAGTGCTATAGATTGGGTTTCAAAATATTTTATTAATTTTTCCATTGGGAGCTAAGTAGGAAAATTGTTTGCTTAAGAAGACACGTTCCGGATGAGGCATCATGATTGTAATGCGACCATCCTCATTCGAGAATCCAGTTAGACCATCGACTGAACCATTTGGATTTAAAGGATATGTTTCAGTTGTTGCGCCTGAATTATCAATATAGCGCATTGTTGCATTTGCTTGTGAATTGGTAGTTGAGGTTGAAATGCGCCCTTCACCATGTGCAACAACTACAGGAACTTTCGAGCCAGCCATATCCTTGAATAATATCGATGGAGATTCCATTATCTCAACCATGACCAAACGCGCTTCAAATTGTTCTGATTGATTTCTCAGGAAATCAGGCCAGCAAGAGGCACCAGGGATCAAATCACGAAGTTGAGACATCATCTGGCAACCATTGCAGACACCAAGAGAAAATGTATTCGAGCGTTTGAAAAAACCTTCAAACATCTTACTCAGCTTGTCATTGTATAAAATAGTTTTTGCCCAACCGCCACCAGCACCAAGCACGTCACCATAAGAAAAACCACCGCAAGCAACCAGGCCAATAAACGAATCAAGTTTTATTTGTTCATCAATTAAATCCTGCATATGGATATCGATACATTCAAAGCCAGCACGATCAAA
>CAYTIZ010000046.1:0-12564 GCA_964437885.1 uncultured Enterobacteriaceae bacterium | reverse complement strand
TTGCGCCAGTATTTGCACAAAGGCGTATAATGTTCCCGGTATTAGGCGGGATTTCCGGTTCAAAAAGAACAATATTAAACATGTATAGTAAGTGAAATTTAAACGTGAAATGTGAAGAGTCAGATGATGTCATTAAATAATGAAAATAAGAAGATGTTGAGCATGGATTTTTGTGGGATGCAGTTCAACTCGCCGTTGGTTTTATTATCGGGCTGCGTTGGTTTTGGTGAAGAATATACACGTATCAATGGTTTTTCCAATACGGATGTAGGTGCAATCTGTTTGAAAGGAACAACATTAGAACCACGCCTAGGTAATCCACCACATAGAGTTACTGAAACTTATTCGGGAATGATAAATGCGATTGGGCTGCAAAATCCAGGTTCAAAAATTGTTGTTGAAGAATATTTACCACATCTTGATTTTACTGAGACACGCTTTATAGCAAATTTATCTGGCTCTACAGTTGAGGAATATGAAGAAGTCACACGCATATTTGACGATTCACCAATAGATGCAATGGAAATCAATATATCTTGCCCAAATGTAAAAGACGGCGGAGTCGCATTTGGTAATGATCCGGATATGGCAGCAGGAGTTGTAGAAGCTTGTCGTAGAGTGACTAAAAAACCATTGATAACCAAACTTTCTCCAAATCAAACGGATATTGCTGAGAATGCGCGACGTTGTATTGAAGCGGGGACAGATGGCTTGGCTGTTATCAATACTTTGATGGGAATGGCCATTGATATTAATTCACGACAACCCATTATTGGTAATAATCAAGGCGGTCTATCAGGTCCTGCGATTAAGCCAATCGCATTGTTAAAGGTACATCAGGTGTATCAGGTAGCAAAACAACACAATATTCCTATTATTGGTCAAGGAGGAGTTGCCACGGTAGAGGATGCAATTGAATTTATAATTGCAGGTGCAGCTACGGTGGGTATCGGAACAGCCTTATTCTATGAGCCATTAATATGTCCAAAAATAAACAAGGGCATTATTGACTACTTGAAAAAGAATAATTTAAATAATGTATCCGAGCTTGTTGGCACATTGGAATTATTTTAATGGAGATAAAATATACAGATACACATCCAGAGATGGAGAAGGTTCAACTTTCCCTGATTCGTAAAGCTAGTATAGCTAAAAGAATTGCCAGGGTACGTTCACTTTCAAAAACAACGATTAAATTATCACGATGAGCAATAGCACGGGCGAATCCTGATTTAAGCGAGCAAGAAGTAGACATCGTCTTTGTAGCTTATCATTATGGTGCAGACTTGGCTGATCGTTTGAGCCACTATCTTAGAAAATAATATTGTGAAGGATCCTGATATATTGGCAGCGATACAGCCTGTAGTTGAGGTGTCTGAACAGCTTGGTGTGAAATATCATATCGGTGGTTCTGTTGCCAGTTCTGCCTATAGGTGTAGCTTGTGCCACACTGGATGTGGATATGTTATCAAATCTGAATGAACAGCATGTGCCTGAACTACTCAAAATTCTAGAGTCATCCTATTATCTTGATGAAGTTATGATCAGGAATGCCATTAGAAAGTGTGCTTCATTTAATATGATCCATCTCGAAACAATACTTAAGGTAGATATTTTTATTGTTAAGCAGAGACCGTTTGATAACAAAGCACTAGATAGAAGAAAAAAGGATACCTTGGATGAAGAGTTACCGACAGCCCAAACAAGCTTTACATGATGCGAATCTAAAACCCTAAACCTTATAATCTATCTTCTAACTTTCGAGTCGTTTTAAAAAGACTCGCATTTCTTTAACCGCCTGTATGTCCCCGTTTTCTTCTGCTATGTCGATTCCTTTTTCATAGGCATTAATAGCCTTAGTATTTTGGTTGTTTTCAGACAAGGCCTTTGCATATAATTTCCATGCCGCAGAATAAGCCTGATTAAACTCGATTGCTTTTTCTAAATGAAATATTGCTTGTTCAAAATCAGCTGCTTTAAAATATTCATTGCCCAGACTGTATCTGAGTAATGCATTATCATTGCCTTTTTCAAGCAAGGATTTAAATGTATCAATAGGGTTCATGTTCGTTCGATACTAAATATTTAACTGCTTACGGTTTTTGAGCGATTATCATGGCCTGATTTCTGAATCCATCGTTAATGTTTCCGATCTTTCCTTCTTCTCGATAACAAATGATTTTCCAGTCATTAAAAATTGTTAAAAGCTCATTACTACCTAAAAGGTAATCAGGATTTATAGGGCCAGATTCATCAATTTTTTCTTTAATAAATGTTTGATAAAAAATGAGTCCTCCTGACTTTATCGCTTTTCTTATATTGTCCATTAAAGCGCGTTCAAGAAAATGACTAACGACAATGACATCAAATGTATCGGCTGAAGGTGGTTGCTCTGAAATATTTCTGACTTCTGAGTTGAGGGTTAATTTTTTTTCTTTTGCACGTTGTGATAGTTGTTCTATAGCTGATTCAGAGATATCCCAGGCCGAAACAGTTAATCCATTTTCTGCAAGGCATATTGCATTAGCGCCACGGCCACATGCCATCTCTAAAGCCGTTCCCTGTTTAGGTAATAAATGTTGGTTTTGAAATAGAACTTCAGTAGCGGCAGAGTGTTCGTTTGGACATGAATGGTAATGTTTATTCCACTTATCTTTTATTTGATTATCCAAAGTGATTCCAGTTTTAACGTCGCCAGAATGCAGGGGTAAATAAAACCAGTAAGGTAAAGATTTCCAGTCGACCTAACAACATGGCAAAGCAAAGTATCCACTTAGCGATATCATTTATATAACCATAGTGTTGGCTAACATCTCCAAGTCCGGGACCAAGATTATTTAGACAGGCGGCTAATGCCGAGAAAGCCGTGACCTGATCCAGACCTGTTGCCATTAACGCCAGTAATAGAAGCACAAATATTGCAACATAAACTGCAGAAAACCCCCATACAGCTTCAATAATACGTTCAGGTATTGGTTTGTTACCAACTTTTATTATGAATATGGCACTCGGATGAATAAGTCGTTTAATTTCACGCATTCCTTGTTTGAAAATCAATATAATACGAATGACTTTAATTCCACCACCGGTAGATCCGGCGCAGGCACCGATAAAACTTGAGAATAGTAAGAGCAGGGGCAGAAAACCCGGCCAGCTTTGATATTCTGCTGTTGTGAATCCTGTTGTTGTCGCAATGGAGACTGCTTGAAATATACTATCTTTTATAGCATTGCCAAAATAATTATAGTCACCAATAAACACGTTATATGTTGCACATATCAAACAGATTAATAACAGAATGCTTAAATAAGCTCTTAATTCCGCATCGTACCAGTACGGTTTTATGTTGGTATGTCGCCAGGCTATAAAATGTAAACTGAAATTAATGCCAGAAAAAAACATAAAAAAGATTGCGACTGCTTCAATCGCGCCGCTGTCAAAATAACCCATGCTTGCATCGTGTGTTGAGAAACCACCAATTGAAACGGTTGAAAAACTATGTGCAACGGCATCGAATAAACTCATTCCTGCCAGCCAGTAAGCAAATGCACAGGCTATAGTCATGCTTAGATAAATGTACCACAATGCTTTTGCTGTTTCAGTAATCCTGGGTGTTAATTTTGAATCTTTAACTGGACCAGGTGTTTCAGCACGATATAATTGCATGCCACCGATACCTAACATAGGCAGGATTGCAACAGCCAATACGATAATACCCATGCCTCCCAACCATTGTAATTGCTGTCGGTAGAACAGGATTGATTTTGGTAAAAAATCAATTCCAGTAATAATAGTTGCGCCAGTTGTTGTGAGTCCCGAGATAGATTCGAATATAGCATCGGTTATCGACAATTCAGGTGTGTCAGATAATATTAAAGGCACGCTGCCCGTTATGCCAAGACCGACCCAGAAAAGAACAACAACAACAAAACCGTCGCGCAAACGTAATTCATCTTTAATATTTCTAACAGGAAACCACAAGATCAGTCCGATAGAAAGAATAAGTGCGAAAGCAGATATAAACGGGACGGTTGCACCGTCAGAACTAACTATAGATATAGCCAGAGGAGGGAACATTGTTAAACTAAATAAAGAAAGCAATATTCCCAAAATGCGTTGAATGACGGCAAGTTGCATGTATTAAGGAACCTCTATAGAAAAGTTATGCCAACTTGAAATAACGCCCCAACTTTAGCTACATGTTTTTTATCTGATACGATGAGAATGACATGATCTTCAGTTTCAATAACTGTTTTTTTCTTGGCTATCATAACTTCATTGCCTCGTACAATTGCGCCGATTGTTGTGCCCTGTGGTAAATCGATATCTTTGATAGCTCTGCCGACAACTTTGGAAGATGTTTTGTTTCCATGTGCTATTGCTTCAATTGCCTCAGCAGTACCTCTTCGTAGGGCATGAACAGCAACGACATCACCTTTGCGAACATGAGCAAGTAAGCTGCCTATGGTGGTTTGTTGTGGCGAAATAGCAATATCAATCGTATTGCTTTGTACCAGATCGACATAAGCAGCACGGTTAATTAACGCCATTACCTTTCTAGCGCCTAGTCGTTTGGCAAGCATTGAAGAAATAATATTAGCTTCATCCGCATTCGTCAGAGCGCAATACACATCAGTTTTGTCGATATCTTCTTCGATGAGCAATTCTTCATCAGCTGCATCACCATTCAAGACAATAGTATTGTTTAATGTCTCGGAAGCAAAACGTGCTTTAGCAGGATCTAGTTCTAATAATTTTACTTTATATTTATCTTCCAAAGATTCAGCCAAACGTAAGCCAATATTGCCCCCCCCGGCAATCATGATACTTTTGTATGGTTTTTCTTTATTACGAATAATTTGTAATAGATGACGCATGGATTTTTCTGAACTAATAAAGAAAATTTCATCATTAGCTTCAATTACGGTATCACCATTTGGAATGACAGCTTGACCATCTCTAAAAATAATGAATATTTTATATTCGATACCGGGGAGCTGTTCTTTAAGATCGCGAAGTGAATGCCCAACCAACATACCACTGTATGATGCCTTGAGGGTTACCATTTGCGCCTTTCCGTCGGCAAAATCCACGACCTGAAGCGCACCAGGATGCGATATTAGTCGTTCAATATATTCAGTAACAAGTTGCTCCGGGCTGATTAAAACATCGATAGGAAGTGCTTCCTGAGAAAATAAAGGTGCATTTTTAAGATATTCAATTTCACGAATTCGCGCTATTTTTGTTGGTGTGTGAAATAAGGTGTAAGCGACTTGACAGGCAATCATATTAACCTCGTCGCTATTGGTAACGGCAAGTATCATATCTGCATCTTTTGCCCCGGCTTTCGCTAATACTGACGGATGCGAAGCAATACCTGTGATCGTTCTTAAATCGTAACGTTCGCTGATTAATTGAAGTGCTGTCGGATCAACATCGACCAGAGTAATATCATTTTCTTCATTGACCAGACTAGCCGCAACTGATGAGCCAACTTGACCTGCACCCAGAATAATAATTTTCATTTTAAGTCGATTCCCAGCATTTTCAGTTTTCGGTAGAGATGAGTTCGTTCTATTCCGATTGTATTTGCTACTTTACTAACACTGCCCTTTGCCTTTTTTAATTGATATTCGAGATAGGCTTTTTCAAAACTTTCTCTTGCATCGCGTAATGGCAAATCGAAATTAAAGCCTTCTATAGAAGTCCCAGTTTGTTTTGTTTCAGTATTACCCAGACTGGACTCAATTTCATCTATATTAATGGTTTCATCTGTGCCAAGAATTAAAAGGCGCTGAACAAGGTTTTTCAATTCTCTCACGTTCCCGGGCCATTGATAACTTCTTAAACGATTTTGTGCGGCTACGTTAAACCTACGATAGGGGAGCCCTTCTGTTTCAATGAAATAATTTACATAAAATTCAAGTAGGGCGGGAACATCTTCATAGTGCTCGCGTATTGGCGGGATAGAAATAGGCAATACATTTAATAAATAATAAAGATCATCTCTAAATCGGTTTTCCTGCATCAAAGATTCAATATTGAAACGAGTTGCCGCAATAATTCGCATATCCAGTCCAATTTGTTCCGAGCTGCCAATATGGCTATATTTTTTTGTTTCCAGAACATCATGCAAACGTGATTGAAGTGTTTTATCGAGTTCACCAATATCTTTTATATAAAGTATTCCACCTAGTGCCTTGTCAAAATAGCCTTTCTGAAGTTGATTATTTGTTTCCAACCCAAATAATTCTATTTCCGCATGTTCTTTACTCAATGCAGATATACTCACTGTAATAAATGGCCCATTACTGCGCGGACTCAATGAATGTAAATAGCGTGCAAATAATTCCTTGTCTGTGCCTGACTCGCCATACATCAAAACAGGTGTATCGTGTTTGGCAATACGTGTTATTTGAGATCTTAACTCTGAGATTACTTTACTTTTTCCGACAGGCTCAAGTATAGATGATGTTGCATGGTGTAATTGCAGGTTTTCCTGCTGTAGCGAAGAAGTTTCAAAAGCATGTTTTATTGTTAATAATAATTTAGAAATAGAAAGTGGCTTTTCTATGAAATCATATGCACCAAGACGAGTTGCTTCGACTGCGGTTTCAACATTACCATGGCCGGACATCATCACGATCGGAGCAATGACATGGTCATTCTCTTTCCATTCTTTTAATAAGGTAATACCATCAACATCGGGCATCCATATATCCAGTAAAATCAGATCTGGTTTAAATAATTCCACTTCCTGTCGGGCTTTAGCTGCATTCTCTGCGACATTGACGCTAAATCCTTCGTCCTCAAGAATTTCTTGTACCAGATTACGAATATCCGGCTCATCGTCAACAACAAGTATATGTCGTTTGCTCATCAGACTATGCACGTTTTTGTAGTTTATTGAGTGAAATACTCACCGGTAATCTTATCACGGCACAAGCACCTTTTTGTTCTTTGTTATTTTCAAGCCAGACTGTACCCAAGTGTTCATCGATAATTTTTTTTACTATGGCTAGTCCCAGTCCAGTTCCTTTTTGTTTGGTTGTTATATAGGGTTCAAATAAATTATTTATCACCAGGGTATCTATCCCTGGTCCACTATCAATAATCCGAATTTCAAGCATCTCGCTTTCGTCAATATTAATTTTTTTAGCACTGATTTTTAGGTGATTATCATCGCTAGCTGTATTTGCATCAATAGCGTTTGTTAATAGGTTATTGAATACTTGCCTTAATTTCTTTTCGTCGCCAATGATTGCAGGAAGATCAGGTTCAATGTCTGTTTCAATTTTATTATCATCATCTGTATACGTGAATAAATCGAGGCCTTCCTGAATCAGGTGTTCAATTTTAATTTCTTCAGGATTAAACTCAGGTGATCTGGCGTAGTCGGAAAAACTGTTGACCATGTCTTTCATGGTTTCTACCTGCTGAATTATCGTGTTTGTCATTCTATCAAGCATATCTGCATCGTCTGGATCCATTTTGGAAAGATATTTATGTCGTAAACGTTCAGCAGCAAGTTGAATGGGTGTTAATGGGTTTTTAATTTCATGTGCAAGACGACGCGCCATTTCACTCCATGCAGCATCACGTTGTCCTTGTATCAAGGCAGTGATTTCATCAAAGACAATAACATGTCCACTCGTTGACCCATCAGACCCAGTTAGCGTTGCGCCATTAATTATCAAAATCTGATTGCCGGTTTTATCTGACAAGGTAATTTGTTCGCGCCAATCATCCAGTCGTTCTTCTATGTTCAAAGAGATACATTCAAAAAAATCATTTAGATTTGGATAATCCTTGGCAAGCGATGTTATATTTTTATGAGCTAGTGCTTCTATTTCAAGTTGCAATATTTGTGCAGCACTAATATTTGATTTTTCCAAATCACCCTCTTTATTGAAAACCATGACGCCGGATGAAAGGCGCGACAAGACGGTCTCGAGATAAGTACGTTGAGACTCAGCTTCTTGTTGGCTTAGTCTTGCCGTATCTCTTGCCTGGGAAATTTTGTCAGTCATATCATTAAATGACGCGACAAGAAAACCAAGTTCGTCATTACCTGGTACAGGTAAGCGAGTGCTATAATCACCTTCTGCAATAGCACGCGTTCCTTCCGCCAGATTTTTTACTGGGGCAGCAAGCTTACGGGCTGAATAAAATGCGGCCCATACCGCGCTAAAAACACTGAATAATAAAACCAGTGTTAATATTATTATGAAACTGACCTTTAATTGTTCGCGAAGGTAAGATAACTCTTTGTATTCAATGTAGGATGACTGGACGCTATTGGCAAGTTGAGTAATACGTTCTGATATTGGATATAAAGCTTGTACAATACGAGCTTCTTTATCAAGATCAATGGCTGGTAAGTTTGCCGCTGCTCGAATTAACAGGTTAGTATCTTTGATTACATCGAGTCCTATGTAGCTATTTGCCTGCGACAATTGCAACATTATTGCTGCATCTGGCGTATTGGGGACGAGACTTTTTATATCATTTGAACTTGAAGCAATGATAGCGCCTTTTTTCGTTAATAATGTTAGTTCATCAGCATTAATGCGTTCCCTGATTTGATCAATGTCAAAGGGTAACTCTGCATCGGTTGTTTCACTTAATTCCTCTGCAATTTTTTCTGTTGTATTGATAAGTTCACGCATTCGGACATCTAATGCGAGCCGACTTAATTCCAGTGAGTCATCAAGTGCCTGTTCTACTCTTAAATCAAACCAGCTATCTATGCCGCGATGAAGAAAGTCCAGAGAGAATGAATAAACGATAAGTACAGGCGTCACTGATAATAAAGAAAAGATCATTACCATCCTGACAGTCATTCGCGAACCAATGACATGATTTTTAAGTTGACGTATCAGTCGTTTAAGATTAATAAGGATTAAGGTAACAAGACTAACAAGTCCTAATGCATTGAATATAAGAAGTGCCGAATAATAACGATCAAATAATTCAGGTTTTTGCAGGGTCTGGCTCATCATTAGTAATGATGCAAGCATGAAAATGAATAAACATGAGCCAATAATTAATATTATTTTTCCGCCTCTCTTCATTGTATTACTTCCCATTCATACCACTTACTGGACATATCCCAATTTGAAGAAAAATAGGCTTGAGGCCGCATTGGTGATGGTAATGCTCCGATATCGAGAAAGATTCTAATTCTGGCAATATAATTTTTATCTTTAAGCAACATACTTTGATCAAATAATTCCATTCTTGATACTGAATTTATGTAGCTTAAAGCAGCATCAAGGTTACTGTACGAATTCCGTAAACCTGTATTTAAATTCGTTGTCAAAAAATTCTTGGTCAGTGGCTTATGCTCAAGTCTGTAAACTATTGTTTTTTCACTGATAGTTTTATCCCAAAGCCATTTTCGTTTTAAACGTAATTGAAAATGAGTATGTATTTCAAGAGAAATGCCATGATGCAATGCTTTATCAGCTTCTTCAGTTAAATTAAAATCAAATAGTGTATCTAGATAGTAAGTTGACTCTTCAGTATAAGCATGTGTTGATTTTATATTAATTGTTTTTGCATAAGCCAAATTGCATATACAAGCAAATATGAAAAGAAGGCTTATAGGTTTAATTGTTTTTAGCAAAATAAACATAGTCTTATTTTTTTTCAAGGCAAGCATAGAAGAAGCCATCCATGTTGTCTTGCCCGGTCAGTATTTGTCTGCCGTAACCTGTATCACTTCCCCATTGCGCTTTAATAGGCTTGAGTGTGCAATCATTATTGTTAGTGATAAATTGTTTTATCAAGTCAGAATTTTCTTGTTTAAGGATTGAACATGTTACATATAATAGTAATCCACCTGGCTTTAACGTTTGCCATAGCGTGTTCAAAAGCTTCGTTTGTAATCCACATATTTTACTGACTTCTTCAGGCGTTCTTAGAAATTTTATATCGGGATGCCGACGTATTACTCCCGTAGCTGAACAAGGTGCATCTAAAAGAATTCGGTCAAAATTTTCTTTGTCCCACCAACGTTCAAGTTCATTGATATCTGATGTTTTTGTTATTGCATTTAGATTAAGTCTCTTTAGTGTTTCAGCTAACTTTTTAGCTCGACGAGGATCTTTTTCGACTGTAGTTAAAGAATTTATTTTTACTCGTGATTCCAGTATATGTGAACTCTTTCCTCCAGGTGCTGCGCATGCATCAAGTACATTTTGCCCAGGTTTTAAATCAAGTAGCCCTGTAGCTAATTGCGCTGCAAGTTCCTGAACAGATACCTCCCCTGCATTAAAACCTGGAAGTTGTTCAACATCTTTAGCTTGTTCGAGTAACACGCCATGGTTTGAATAAAGCGTAGCTTTCCCTTCAATGCCGGCCTCTTCCAACTTGGTTAAATAATGCTCCCGATCATGATGAAGTTGATTAATACGAAGGTACATGGGAGGCCGCTGGTTATTGGCATCAAGTACGTTTTTCCATTCATCAGGCCAATCCTGTTTTAGTTGTTCAATTAACCATAGCGGATGTGATGTTCGTACTGTTTCATTATCATTAAGCAAGGGATTGAGTTTATCGGCTTCCCTGATGTATCGACGCAAGATTGCATTAACTAGTCCTTTAGCCCATTCCATTTTTATTTTTTTACAAGCTTCTACCGTTTCAGATACGACAGCATGAGCCGGAATTCGCATATAGAGTAGTTGATAAAGCCCGATAATAATTAAGTGTTTAAGACGGCTGTCCTTTTTCTTTATACGTTTTTCCAGAAGTTGGTTAAGAATATGTTCGAGTTGAATATACCAGCGGAAAGTTCCGTAACTAATTTCCTGGATTAAAGCTTTGTCCTTTCCTGCATGATTGAAGGATTTGTTATTGTGTAAGGCTTTTGACAGAGTTATCTTTTCTTCAATGATTTGATCAATGATTTGGTTTGCTATTAGACGAGATGACATGGATAAAAGATTTAATTTATACCCATGATACTTCAAAATGCGTATTTTAGAGTGCGTCTGTTTTTATTCAGGACAAGGCGCGACGATGCGCATGGCCGCTCCCTGCAAAGAGGAGCAACGCCGTCATGGATGAAAACGGGCGTGTTATAAATATGCACTTTGAAGTATCACGGGTATATTACAAGGTTTTCAGTGAAAAAATCAGGATGACCGTTTAAAAAATCTTTTACAGTCATTATTCGTTTTCCCGGTAACTGGAGTTTGGTAATGGATAAAACACCATCACCAGTAACAATATCCAGACTTGATTTACTATTGAGTATGCTTCCTGTGGGCAAATTCTCTGGATCGTTTTTTATTTCTGTCTCCCATATTCTTATATTGAGATCATTTATTTGTGTGTGCGTGACAGGATATGGATTAAATGCTCGAACTTTCCTTTCCAGTTCAATTGCAGGTCTGCTCCAATCAAGTTTTGCTTCTTGTTTGGAAATTTTATTAGCATAAGTCGTTTTTGATTCATCTTGTTTTGTAACAATTGATTCGTTTTTGGCAATACGTGTTAAAAAAGTATTGACATTGTCAGCGCTAATTTCTGCCAATCGATCATGTAACAGGCCGCCAGTATCCTGGCTGTGAATTGAGCAAGTTATTTGTTCCAGAATTGGGCCAGTATCAAGGCCGCGATCCATTTGCATCAGTGTAATTCCGGTTTCCTTATCCCCAGCTTCAATAGCTCGTTGAATAGGCGCCGCTCCACGCCAGCGAGGAAGTAAAGAGGTGTGTATATTGATACAACCTAGTTTAGTTTTATCTAGCATTTCTGGCGTTATTAACAAGCCATAGGCGACAACCAGCATCAAATCGCAATTGTTTAAACATTCTGCGTCGAGTTCACTGGATTTTGTAGGTTGTAAGACAGAAATATTATTATTCAGAGCGCAAAGTTTGACTTCGCTTTGTTTGATTTGTCGGCCTCTACCAGCAGGCCGATCAGGCTGGGTGAGCACGACTTCTACCGTATGCTCACCTGCGTCAATTAATGATTCGAGTACCTTTCGCGCGAGTTCAGGCGTTCCAGCAAATGCCAGTCTTAATTTGTTTTGACTCACAAGACGTAATCTTCTTGTTTTTCCAGTTTTCCGATTTTTTTCTTAAGGCGCTGGCGTTTAAGAGGTGAAAGATAATCAATAAATAATGTACCATTTAGATGATCAATCTCATGTTGGACACAGACTGCTAATAAGCCGTTAGCTTTTGTTTCAACTAATTGATTATCAAGTGTTTTATAATTAAACTCGATGGTTTCGGCGCGTTCTACAATATCGAAATAATCAGGCACTGATAAACAACCTTCGCGCATAGTTTCTTTGCCTTCAAGTTTGTTTATCTCAGGATTAATTAATATTAATGGATCATTTTTTTCTTCAGACAAGTCAATAACGACGATTCTTTTTTGTATATTGACCTGAGTTGCAGCAAGACCAATACCACTTTCGGCATACATCGTTTCCAGCATATTTGTGGCAATTTCTTTGATCTCTGAATTTATATGTCCAACCGAAATTGCTGTACTACGGAGGCGTTCATCAGGAAAGTGCAAAACTTCAAGTATTGCCATGGC
>CAYTIZ010000045.1:0-12662 GCA_964437885.1 uncultured Enterobacteriaceae bacterium | reverse complement strand
GCTCATATATTCATGCTAGTATACACGCTGTTATTCATTATTCAATAATACACCCGTTCCTTCAGCAACAAAGCCGGAGCCAAATGGCAGATTGATGCTTAATGTTGCCGATACACGATTGCCTTCTGCATCGACAACTGAAAAATGAGTTGTATCAGTTCCAGTTTGCTTATAAGCAGCAACATTACTTAACTCCGCACTTGGCGTAGCCTGATCAGGGCTAATTGTTAAAGCCATTCCTTCGGCATAATTTTTATTCAATAAACGATCAACAGGAATATCAACAAAATCTGCATCACCAAGATAAGCCGCACGATCCCGATAAGCACGGCGCATAGCTTCAACAATAATATGTTTACGTGTTATCGAGTCGACTTTTTTTAAATCAAACTGTTCAAGAATATTTAATATCTGCCCCATGACGATACCTCCCGAAGAAGGTAGTGCCGCAGAAGTCACTTTAATACCGTTATAATTTACAATAATTGGTTCACGTTCAATGATCTGATAATTCGCCAGATCTTCCATTTCCCAAATGCCGTCATTCTTTTTAACGCTATTAACCATTTGCCTTGCTAATGAGCCTTTGTAAAAACCCTTGCTGCCTTCATTAGCGATAATGCTTAAGGTATTGGCTAAATCATTTTGAATGATGACAGAGCCTTTTTCGGGCACTTCATTATTTTTAAGAAATAAAGACGCCGCTTCAGGATATTTTTTAACCACCTTACTTCTGAAACCCATCAACTTTTGATATCGTTCGGTAACAACAAAACCCTCTTTTGCCTGCTTAATCGCGGGCGCTAACACTTCTTTTAAAGAGAGGCGGCCGTAATGCTTAACCAGGTGTTCAATGCCGGCCGGCACGCCCGGGATTCCGGCCGCCATTGGGCCATTTAAAGACAAACCTTTAATGATATTGCCGGACTTATCCAGATACATGTCTTTATGGCTACGCATTGGTGCTTTTTCACGGCCATCGATCATCACTTGTTTATTATCCGAGGCACGATGAATTAACCAGAAAGCACCACCACCTAAACCAGAACTATACGGTTCGACAACGGCTAATGATGCGGTTATCGCCGCCGCTGCATCAAAAGCATTGCCACCTTGTTTTAAAATATCGATGCCGACCTTTGTCGCCAGAGGATGTGCCGTAGCAACTGCTGCCTGTTTTATTGGTTCAGCGAAAGCGTAAGAAGAGAAGAGGGTTAAAACGAAGACAAACGAAAATAAAAACTTCATGGATTTATAAATATACCCTTATTGAAAAAGCGTTTGCATGGATAGAGATTTTGTTTCAAGACGAGGCAAAAATGCGCACACGACTGCATGGATGTAGGAGGTAGAGCGACGCAGGAAGCCAAAGCCGAGAAGCGGAATTTATATGTAATAAATGAGCATTCGAGCACATTTTTAACGAAGTATTGGAACAAAAGATCATCCGTGCGTAGCTTTTTTTTCTTGTAGAGCAACCAGAACAGACTTATGCACAAACTTACTAACATCACCATTGAATGATGAAATTTCTCGCACCAGACTGGAAGTAATAAAGCTCAGATTTTCTGCTGGCGTTAAAAAGACGGTTTCGATATCGGGCAATAATTGACGATTCATACCAACCATTTGAAATTCGTAATCAAAGTCTGAAACTGAGCGAATACCCCTAACAATGACTTTCGCATTTTTTTCATGTGCAAAATCTGTGACTAAAGCATTGAATAGAATTACTTCTATATTTTTTACATCTGATAAAACACTGCTTATAAGTGCAACACGTTCATTAACTGTAAATAAAGTTTGTTTGCTCTCACTATCCGCAACAGCAACAATGACTTTTTCAAACATGCTCGCCGCACGTTGAGCAATATCAGCATGGCCGTTTGTGATCGGATCAAATGTACCGGGATAAATTGCAGTTACCATTGTTTACTCTCTAGCTTGGTTTACTCTCGGCCTGGCTCAATTAGTAGTGATTGTACCTGACCTGCATTTTTTTGTTTCTTAAGCTGCCAACCATCAGGTAAAGCTAAATTCTTCTCAGACTCAATATAAACCAAACCATTAACATTCAACAATGATTCTTCAATAATTAATGCACAACATTTTTCGATATATCCCTGATTAAAAGGAGGATCAAGAAAAATAATATCAAAACCTTTTATGCCTTGCTTAAGCCAGCTCAGCGCATCAGCAAGCTGGATCGTATGATTTTCACTCCCCAGAGTTTCCGCATGCTGCTTTAATGATTCGACTATTTTCGGGTCAGATTCAACCAGCACCACTTCTGATGCGTCACGTGATAGCGCCTCAAAAGCAAGTACACCTGTGCCAGCAAACAAGTCCAGACAACGCGCGCCAACAATCTCTTGTTGTATCCAGTTAAATAATGTCTCGCGAACGCGATCTGGCGTAGGTCGCAAACCGGGAGAATCAATTACCTCCAGTTTTCTTCCGCGCCACTTACCCGCAATAATGCGAATCTTAGCCAAAGAATCAAAAACCTTCTTTCTTTTCTTCTTCTGACGAACCGACCATAACCGTAATCAATTTATCCGGCGTTAATCGACGTTTAAACGCATCTTTGATTTGTTCAATTGTTACTGCATCGACCTTGGCATTAAATGTATCCAGATAATCAAGTGGCAACTTATAATAAGCAATTACTACAAGGTAGCCGAGAATCTTGCTATTACTATCGATTCGCAAGGGGTAACCGCCGGTAATATTTTTCTTGGATGCAATTAATTCCTCTTCGGTGGGGCCTGTTTCTATATAAGCGTTAATATTTTCCATCAAAACAGAAAGCGCTTCATCAACTTGATCTGAGCGGGTCTGTAATCCAGCAATGAACGGACCTTTAAAACGCATCGGTGAAAAATAACTATACGCGCTATAAGATAAACCACGCTTTTCACGAATTTCTTCAAATAAACGCGACACCATTCCGCCACCACCCAGCACATGATTGCCTACATAAAGTGGAAAGTAATCGGGATCCCCGCGTTTAAGTCCAGGCTGGCCAACAAGGATATGAGTTTGGGTTGCCGGGTGTTCTATAAATATTGAATCCGCTTTATCCAGATCCTTAACCGTTTCTATAGGCTTCGCTTTTTTACCTTGTTTAAGCCCGGAAGTAATATCTTCTGCCATTTGTTCCGCTTGCTTGCGATCAACCGCACCAACAATGGCGACTATTGCATTATTAGCAACATAATATTTTTTATAAAATGCCGTTATATGTTTACGTTTAATAGCAATGATAGACTCTTCTGTACCATCATTAGGACTTGCATAAGGATGTGACTGATAAACTGCTTTCATAAACGCATCTTTTGCTATTGCTCCCGGAGATTGTTGTTTTGCTTTTAATCCAATCAACGCTCGAGAACGCCTACGCTCCAATGCTTCTTTTAGAAAATCTGGTTTTGAAACAACGCGCTTTAAATTCTCAATCGCTTTCGATAATAAAATTTCATCTGTTAGCGATCTTAGGTGCGCAGAGGCTGAATCATAACCGGAACTCGAACCATAAACGGCTCCTAGCGATTCAAAACCATCACTAATTGCGTCGGCATCAAGACCTCCGGCACCTTGACTCAACAAAGCGTTTGTTAGTCCAGCCAAACCGGGCAAATCACCATTACGACTACCACCTGCATCAAAAACTATTTCAATATCAACCATTGGCAATTCCGGCGCATGCACATAATAAACTTCGCTGCCTTTACTGGTTTTCCATGTTTCAATTTTTGGCGATGCCTGGACTGACCAACTGACAAACAATAGCAATGAAAGAGCAATTTTTAATAGATTCTTAATGTCCATGACGACCTCCTGCTGGAGTCCGCCTAGGCGCCGCATCCATCGGCTGAGGATCGAGTTCAGCGACAGTAAGCCGATCATCAATCAAATATTTTTTCGCGACTTGCATGACTTGTTCTGCTGTTACCATTTTAACCCTTTCAACATATTTATCTGCCAGATGCCAGGACAAGCCTATGGTTTCTAACGTGCCAATGATCATTGCTTGATAAAAAATAGAATCCTTTCCATAAACATCACTGGATACTACCTGGGCTTTAACACGCTGAAGTTCCGATTCCGTCACAGGTTTATTCTGCACATCCAAAATTTCTTTTCGAAAAGCCACTTCCAGTTCTTGTATGCTTTTACCTTTTGCGGGCGTACCAGAAAACATGAATAGATTATCTAAACGCGAAGCCATTTGATAACTAGCGCCAGCAGAAGCAGCAACTTCACTTCCTCGAACCATGCGACTTTCGATACGCGCGCTATTACCACCATCTATAATTCCCGCCAACACCTCCAAAGCATAAGGTTCCCAGTCCCAATTATCATCATCTTCGCTACCGGGCTTCACCACTGGTGTTTTATAAGACATCATTAAATAAGGTAATTCTGCCGGGCGTTTAACCTTTATGCGCTTGGTTCCCAACTGTTTAACTTCATTCAATACTTTCATTGAAATCGGCTCGCCTGCTGGTAATGGCCCAAAGTGTTCTTTAGCTAAAGCAAACACTTCATCTGCATTCACATCGCCAACAACAACAAGAGTAGCATTATTTGGTGCATACCATTTCTGATACCAGGCACTTAAGTCTCCGATCGTCATATTATCCAAATCCTGCATCCAGCCAATAACAGGAAAACGATAAGGACTCGTTTGGTATACCGTCGCCATGCTGGCTTCATAGACATATGACTTCGGTTTATCATCAGTACGCCAACGACGCTCTTCTTTGACAACCTCAATCTCTTTTAAAAATTCTTCCTCCGGCAAAATTAGATTACGCATACGATCTGCTTCCAATTCAAAACTAATTTTTAAACGGGATTTTTCCATTGTTTGAAAATAAGCCGTGTAATCTGAGCCGGTAAATGCATTATCGCGACCGCCATTTTCTGAAATGATGCGAGAAAACTCACCTGGCGCATATTTTTGCGTACCTTTAAACATCATATGTTCCAACGCATGCGAAACACCGGTAATACCGTCATGCTCATAACTGCTACCGACTTTGTACCAAATCTGCGATACAACAACCGGAGCACGGCGGTCTTCTTTAACCAGAACCTTCAAGCCGTTTTCGAGCTGATATTCGTGGACATTTGCTACTGCAAGCCCCGGTGTAATTAACACCAAAGTTAATAATGTATTTTTTATTAATTGCCTATTCTCTTTCATTTTGTATTTATCTATTTTAAAAGGATTAAATTTATGTGATGCACTTATACTCAAGTCACCTCAAAATGCAGTTTCTGACTTCCTGCCTGAACTCTGAAACTGCATTTTGAAGTGACTTGGGTATTATATATAGAGTGCATTTCTCTTTGTGAGTTCGCTGCAAGTTAATGGTAGGATACAACAAGTCCCACAGCATATTAAATATTTCACTTTCGTGTTTGGTTTCAAGAAAAATAGCGACGAAAAAGATTCAGAGAAAAAAACCGAGAGAGCAAGTCTCTCCGATCGCCTGCAACGTACACGTAGCAGCCTATTTGGTGGGTTTTTTAGTCGAAATAAAACAGTAATCGATGAAACTACTCTCGAGGAACTCGAAGATCGGCTGATAATGGCAGATATTGGTATTAAAATGACCGATCAAGTCATACAGCTATTAAAAGCCCAGTCTAAAAAGAATTCTGAAAACAATCCACTCAAGCAACTAAAACAGGTCTTATTGCCCGCACTTGAGCCGGCAGAACAGACACTAACGATTCCTGACAACATAAATAAGCCTTTTTTGATTCTGGTCATCGGCGTTAATGGCGTTGGGAAAACCACTACTATTGGCAAACTAGCTAAACGCCTACAAACTGATGGCAAAAGCGTCATGCTTGCAGCAGCAGATACTTTCAGAGCTGCTGCGATAGAGCAATTACAAATCTGGGGCGAACGAAACAAGATTACTGTTGTTGCGCAAGCACATGGTTCCGATTCTGGCGCGGTTATCTATGATGCACTCGAATCTGCTCGGGCAAAAAATATTGACGTATTAATAGCTGATACCGCTGGAAGATTACACAACAAAGATAATTTGATGGAAGAAATGAAAAAGATCCATCGAATTGGTAATAAGTTTGATCCCGATTTACAAAGAGAAGTGTTATTAGTATTAGATGCCGGAACCGGACAAAACGCTCTAGTTCAGGCAAAACAATTTAACGAGAGCGTCGGGGTTGATGGTATTGTATTAACCAAGCTTGATGGAACGGCAAAAGGCGGTATTGTTTTTTCACTTGCTGATGAATTAAATATACCGATACGTTTTATCGGGATTGGCGAACAAGTTGATGACTTACGACCATTTAATGCTTCTGAATTTATTGATGCCTTACTGGACGAGACATGATCCGATTTGCTAACGTTAACATGACTTATGCGGATGGCAACGAAGCCTTACGCAATATTAATTTGCATATTGCTCAAGGCGCAATGGTTTATATTACCGGCCGTTCTGGCGCAGGCAAAAGTACCTTATTACGTTTAATCGCATTAATTGATCGCCACTCGCGTGGACAGATTATTATTAATGGTCAAAATCTGGATCGCGTTCGCAAACGTCGTATCCCTATATTCAGACGACACATTGGCTTCATGTTTCAGGATCATCGCCTGCTTCATGATCGCACTGTCTTTGATAATGTCGGCTTACCTTTGGTTATTGCCGGCTACCGCCATCAAGAAATTCGCAAACGCGTACAAGCAGCACTGGATAAAGTCAGCTTGCTACCAAAAATAAACAGTTATCCCATGTCTTTATCTGGCGGCGAACAACAACGCGTCGGTGTTGCTCGCGCTGTAGTACATCGTCCAGCGATATTGCTGGCCGACGAACCCACCGGAAACCTTGATCCAGCCTTGTCATGGGACACAATGAAATTATTTGAGCAGTTTAATCAAGTTGGCGTAACGGTATTGATTGCCAGTCACGATCTGGACATGATTAAACGTTTACAAAAACGCATCATCACCTTGAAGTCAGGCCGCATACTAACGCACGCCGGAACACCAATAGAAGAATCATGAAGCCGGTCAATAAGAAAAAAAATACGCTGTCAAATAAAAGCGTTAAAAACGAACTAAAGCGTCACTTTGATCTGTGGCTGTTACAACATCTACAAGCTTTTATCTTCAGCCTGGGGCAGTTCGCTAAATATCCCTTAAGTAATATTTTAACAAGCGCCGTTATTGGTATTTCACTTGCACTACCTGCCAGCTTTTATTTGTTGCTTGATAATGTTCGCTTCGTTTCTTCAAGCTGGGATGGCGCTGTACAAGTCACTTTATTTTTACAAACAGAGATTGACGATAAACAAGCGCTAACATTCGCAAATAAATTAAAAGAAAATAAATCGATTGATGAAACAACTTTAATTAATCGTGCTGATGCTTTAGCAGAATATCAAAAACTGTCTGGTTTTGCCGATGCACTCAATGCGCTTGATGAAAACCCATTACCTAATGTCATTTTAATAAAGCCGGCCATCGATGTCATGAATGAGGCACAAACCGAAAGCTTGATCAAAGATTTGGAAGCAATGCCGGAAGTGGATAATGCGCAATACGATAGTCACTGGATCAAACGTTTACTTTATCTGCTCGATATTATTAATCGCGTCATTATTATTCTATCGACGTTACTGGCTATAGGCGTATTACTAATCATTGGCAATACCATACGCTTGTCCATATATAACCGTCGCGCCGAAATAGAAATAACCAAACTCTTTGGCGGCACAGACAGTTTTATCCAAAGACCCTTTCTATACAGCGGACTCTGGTATGGGGCCTTTGGCGGCATCATCGCCTGGCTATTAGTTGGTATTTCCATGCAGCTACTACGCAGCCCGGTAAAACAGCTGGCTAACCTCTACGCCAGTGATTTTGAGCTGATCGGCCTTGGTTTCACCAGTAGCCTGATGCTAGTAGGAATAGGCGTTCTATTAGGGCTGTGTGGCTCATGGATCTCCGTAAAACGCCATTTAAGCGCCATAGACCCCGTATAAAGCCCTAAAATATCAATCGCTTAGCTGATAAGGACATTGAACCTTTCAAACTATTAGCACTCATATGTTAGGAGTGCTAAAATTTACTTACTAATTTTTAAGGGAGGAGGTTCTTATGAATCAACTTGCAAACTTACAATTCGCATTGCCGGCAGGCTCGATTGAAAGCTACATCTCGTCGGTCAATCAAGTGCCTATTTTATCTTTGGAAGAAGAACAGGTGCTGGCTCGACGCTTCCGTGAAGAAGAAGATATCGACGCTGCACGTCAATTAGTTATGTCACACCTCCGTTTTGTTGTAAAAATTGCTCGCGGCTATAACGGCTATGGATTACAACAAGCTGACCTAATTCAGGAAGGCAATGTCGGCTTAATGAAAGCGGTAAAACGTTTCGATCCAGATGTCGGTGTTCGACTGGTTTCATTCGCCGTACATTGGGTGCGCGCTGAAATGCACGAATTTATTCTTAAAAACTGGCGCATCGTTAAAATTGCGACAACTAAAGCACAACGCAAACTCTTCTTTAACATACGTTCATCAAAAAAACGTTTAGGCTGGTTAAACCAGCAAGAGGTAAACGACGTTGCTGAAACATTAGGCGTAAAACCGAGTGAAGTTGTGGAAATGGAAAAACGCATGAGTAACTACGACGCCTCCTTCGATGGCACAGCCAATGAAGACGATGACGAAGCAGTTTATGCGCCGGCTTTTTACATAGAAAACAAAAGTGCAGGGCCAGAAGAGTTAATTGAAACAGCGCAGCTTAATGAAGAAAGCACGAATTCATTACATAATGCACTTGCTCTACTTGATGACCGAAGCAAAGACATTATTGCCAAACGTTGGTTAGCCGAAAAGAAAGCAACCTTGCACGAACTCGCCGCCGTACACAGCGTCTCCGCAGAACGCATAAGGCAAATCGAAAGCAACGCAATGAAAAAATTGCGGGATGCAATAGCCGCGTAATCTTAAGCAACTTGATACAGAACGAATCAAGTATGATTAATCAAAATAAACAAATGGCTCCTTCGGAGCCATTTTTTTAACCTTTATCTAAGTATATATTTTTAGAGCCAAACTAAGTATGGAAAAATTAACTCTTAAACTAGAACATTGTTATGGAATAAAAAAATTAGATTTTGAATTTGATTTCGATAACAGAATTGCTTCTATATACGCACCAAATGGTGCAATGAAAACTTCACTCGCAAAAACATTTAAAGACATTAGCGAAGATAAAGTTACTCAAGATCTGATTTTTACTGATAGAAAAACCGTTCGCCATATAAAAAAGGACAACAACGATTTAGAAAAAGAAAATGTATTTGTCATAAGCCCTTATGAGGCAGAATACAAATCTGAAAAAATGTCTACATTACTTGTTAATAAGAAGTTAAGAGAAAAATATGATGAAATTCATTTTGACCTAAATAAAAAGAAAGATGCTCTTATTAGTCTTTTAAAAAAGCAATCCGGTCTAAAGACCAACATTGAAGAAGAACTATCACTATCATTTACGAATGAAGAAGATAAGATCTTCGTAGCATTAGATAGAATAGAAAAAGAAGTTTTAGATAAATCTGAGCCTTTGTTTAATGATATTTTGTATAAAAAAATATTTAACGACAAAGTAATAGCATTTCTAAATATGAAAGATTTTAGTACCAAAATTCAAGAATACATTAACAAATATGATGAGTTAATTGAATCATCAATATACTTTAGAAAAGGTGTTTTTAATCATAATAATGCATCCATTATAGCAAAAAATCTTTCTGATAATGGCTTTTTCAAAGCCAGGCATTCTGTCTCACTAGTTTCGAAAGATAGAAAGAAAAAAGATATTACAACCGTTGAAGAGTTAACAGAGGTTATTGAAGAAGAAAAAAATAATATTATTAATAATCCCGATTTACAAAAAATATTTAATGAAATAGACAAAAAATTAAATGCAAATAAAGAACTTAGAGAATTCAGAGATTATTTAGACGAAAACCTTAAAATACTTCCCGAACTAAAAAATATAGAAAGCTTCAGACAAAAATTATGGGTTTCATACTTGAAAGATCAAAAGGATACTTTTAAAGAACTAATTGATGCATACCAAGTTGGAAAAAAGGAAATAGAAAACATTATAGAACAAGCAAAAAAAGAAAGGACAAAATGGGAGTCTGTAATTAATATCTTCAACAGAAGATTCACCGTTCCATTTCTATTAGACATAGAAAATCAAGAAAACGTCATACTTAAAAGCGATGCGCCGAATATTAGATTTAGCTTTATAGATAATGATGAACAAACACCAGTAAAAGAACCAGAGCTTTTGCAAGCGCTAAGCAATGGAGAAAAAAGAGCTTTATATATTTTAAATATTATTTTTGAAGTTGAAGCAAGAAAGGAGAATCATGCCGAAACACTTTTTGTAATAGACGATATTGCCGATTCGTTCGATTACAAGAATAAATATGCAATTATTGAATACTTAAAAGAAATGTCACAAGAAGTAAATTTTTATCAAATAATACTGGCGCATAATTTTGATTTTTTTAGAACCATAGTTAACCGCTTTGGGCTTAGAAAACAAAAGCAAGCTTTTATGATATTTAAAACCCAAGAAAAAATTGAGTTAATAGAAGCGCAGTCAATTACACCATTCTCATATTTCAAATCAAACTTAGATAAAGATAATGCAATATTGATTGCCACAATCCCTTTTGCACGAAACTTATTTGAATACACAAAAGGCATTGAAAATGATAACTACATAAAACTAACGTCATTGCTCCATATAAAGTCAGATTCATTCACAATAACAATTAAAGATCTTGAAGAAATATTTAATCGAATATTTGATAACGACATAAGTTTAAACGACAAAGACAAGCCTGTTATAAATTTAATATTTGAGCACGCTGATTATTTATTAAAAGATACTGACACTCATATTAAACTTCAAAATAAAATTGTTTTATCGATAGCAATTAGATTAAAAGCCGAGACATTTATGATAAACAAAATAAATAATTCTGATAAAACTACAGAGTTTACCAAAAACCAAACTTATCAATTAATTGAGCTTTACCAACAAGAACTAAAAGATGATAGTTTAATTTTGGAGTTATTGGAACGGGTTAACTTAATGACCCCAGAAAACATACACATAAATTCCTTTATGTACGAACCTATACTAGACATGTCAGATGAACACTTAAAAAGACTTTACACTGATATTTCTGCATTATAAAAAATATAAGCTTGAGCTATGTCTTGTTTTTTGCCTAACCAGAAATTTGATACATCATTTTATAGAATCCACAGCTCTTTATAATTTAATCAAAATAAAAATTAATAGGGGTAAGACCAGGTCTTTGATTTATTGATATTTCAAATATCTAAAGAAGTGAATTAAAGGGATCAGAGCCATAAATTGAGATGAAGTTTAAACAATGAATAACAAAACATCGAATCAGGATCGTCCCAAAATCAATTGGGAACTATTTATATTTGGATTGCTGTTAACCGCGTTTAGCCTTTATATGAGCTATGCTGTTTTCTCGAGTCATCAGAAACAGCCTGATGCTTCTGTTAACTTTGTAGCTGTTAAGGCGAAAATTCTAAAAAGTCAGGTCACGCAATCATTAGTCAGAAACGAAACAACATCAGAAAATAACCAGATCTTCTTGCCTGCTATTCACTATGAATACGAGGTCAACAATAAAATATATCAATCGAAAAAATTCAATTATCCTGGAGAGGGCTACACTCGTTCAAAAGATGCTACTCGCGTGATCAGATATTATCCCGTAGGCTCGATGCAGTCAGCCTATTACAATCCCGACAACCCAGCCGAGGCGGTGCTTCAAAAAGCAAAGTCTTCCTCTATAGTATCCTCCATTCTCATTCCCGTATTATTCGTCCTGAGCGGCTTACTTTGTGTCTTCGTTGGCTGGAAAGGTTCGTTGCGTGGTCTACGCACGTAGTCGGGGCCAAAGTCTTCGGTAACTACTCGGCCTCTGTTCCAGACTCGGCTCTACCGTTCACATCCATGTGAACGTCCCGACATCATCACATTACTTATCAAGCTTGGTGATCTTCGAGCCTTCCAGCGTCAGATTGTACATTAAACCTTTATTGCTAAAGACAAAGCCAACGATAGGGTCATCAAAATTAACCGTGTTTATATCTTTGGCCGCGCCCAACTCAATCAACGCCACGGAACCATCGACGCCTGCTTCCCAACCACTGCTGTTGCGGAATTTTTTTAATGCGTCTTTCTTCAGAAAGATCAGCATAACTGTTTTGAACTGTGCGCCAAACTGAAAACCGATAGAGGCAGCAGCAGTACTGTAATAATCGACCGTTTTATCTTTGATTAATAATGCTCCTTCTCCGTATTCACCGCCTATACCAAATCCGGCTTTAACGACATCGGGAAAGACCAGAATGCCTTCGGCTTTTGCCAGGAATTTTTCAGCTCCTCCAACTTCAATTTTAAATTTTTCTATCGCTGCTTCAACTTCGATATCAATTTCTACTGATGAAGCCGCGTAGGATGTATTCATAGAAAAGATAAATACTGTTAACAGCATGATTAATTTGCTAATGCTTTTAATATTATTTTTGT